>NZ_JAKSYF010000130.1:0-111290 GCF_022829745.1 Methylobacterium sp. E-016 | reverse complement strand
GATTGGATCTACAACAACCGTAACCAGGTCGAGCGCCTCTGGGCCAGGCTCAAAGAGTGGCGCGCCATCGCCACCCGCTACGAGAAGACCGCCGTCAGCTTCATGGGCGTCCTCTACCTCGCCGCCGCCCTCGATTGGCTCAAGCGATGACACGCCCTAGTGGTCGAAACCTGACGCTTGGTACCCATTCGCGAGGTCAGCTTGGGGTGGAATGCGGAAGGTAACCGGCCGCCCGCAAGCGGACATTCCGCATCCGACCCAACTACGCCATAGAAGCGGGCTGACGCTGTTCTCGAAAGCAGACATCGAGGCTGGGCTCGCGTCACGGAGGCATTGTTTGAGATGTTCGCCTTCCGGACTGGCGACACCGCTCGATTAATCCGTGATCTGCACCTGCACGACGCCGCCGAGTTTGCCGGGCTTGCCCGCCGCGACCACGAGGTAACGGCGGCTCGGGCCGGCGTCCTTGCGGGTGACTTGCCGGATCGGGCCGATCGCGTTGACGATGGCCGCGCCGGCCGGGTTGGTGGTGAAGGCGGCGAGTGGCTCCAGGCCGGTCGCGCCCTTCGGATCTGCGGACAGCGCCAGCACGAACGGCATCTTCGGCGCCAGTCCCGTGATCGCGGCCTGCAGCGTCTGCAGCACGCCCTGGTCGAACAGGGTGACCTGCGTCGCCGGCTTGCCGTCGCTGCCCGCGAGCGTCAGCGCACTGGTCTGGCCTGCGGCCCCCAGCGGCTGCAGGTTTTGCATTCCGTCGCCCTCCGGTACGGCGTTCGGGACGTAGGCGACGCCCTGCGGACCCTGCCCGATCGGCACCTCGGCGATCACCGTGTTCGACGCGGTGTCGATCACCGCGGCCTTGTCGGCGTTCTCCAGACCGACATAGACGCGGCTGCCGTCGCCCGAGGGCCAGAGCCCGTGCGGCAGGGCGCCGGTCGGGATCGTTGCGAGCTGGGAGAAATCGTCGGTGCGGAACACCTTGACCTGGTTCAGGCCGCCAATCGTCACGTAGGCGAACTGGCCGGCCTTGGTCGAGACGATGTTGACGTGGTTGGTGATCGGCCCGGTCTCGATCGTCTTCAGCGGCGCGAATGGCGGACGCGCCGAAAACACCTGGGTCCGGCCGACATCCTTGAGGGTGAACCACACCTGCTTGCCGTCCGGCGTGGCGGCGATGTCGGGGCAGAACGGACTCTCCTGCTTCACGCGGCCGACGATGGCGTGGGTCTTGGTGTCGATGACGACGGTCTCGGGGCTGAAGCTGGAGCAGACGTAACCGTAGGTGCCGTCCGGCGAGAAGATCGTCATGCCCGGCCCGTTCGGTACGGTGATCCGGCGGGTCTCCATGGCGGTCGCGGCATCGAGCACGGCGATATAGTCCTCGCCGCGCACGCTCACCCAGACCTCTCGGCCGTCCGGCGTGAAGAAGGCTTCGTGCGGCGAGCGGCCGACATAGGCGGTGTGGCGGACCGCGTTGGTCGCCGTGTCGATGAAGCTCACGGAGTTCGAACCGATCGAGACCGCGAGCAGGGTCCTGTGGTCCGGCGAGAAGCCCATGCCGTGAACCAGAAGCTGCCCGCGATAGAGCGGGCTCAGGTTTGTCGGCGTCGGGTCGCCGAGCCGGATCACCCCGAGCAGGGTGTTGGCGGCGGGATCGACCACAGAGACCGTATTGGAGAACTGATCGGAGGTGTAGAACCGGTCTTTGCTGCTGATGGGCACGTCGGGCGCCGAGGCGGGGCCTGGAGCCTGCCCGGCGAAGGCCGAGCCGGAGAGCAGCACAAGGGCGAGAACGGTCAGGGCGGTCTTCATCGGCGGTGCTCCGAAGGCATCTCGGCGGCAGGTGCCGCGCCATGGTGGTGAACGGGAGGGGCGCCGGCGGCCCGACCCGGCATCGCGAGGCGATCGGCGAGCGCGCGGCGCATCACATCGATCTCCTGGCCCTGCTCGACGACGATCCCCTGCGCGAGGCGGCGCAGGACCGGATCCTCGCCGTGGAGCAGCTCCGCCTTCGCCATCGCGATCGCGCCTTCGTGGTGCGGGATCATCATCGCGGCGAAGTCGCGGTCGGGGTCGCCCGAGGGCGGGACCATCATGTCGGCATGCATCTGCGCCATCGACTGCGCCATCATCGCGTCGAAGGACGCAGACGGAGCTGCCGCTGGCTCGGTGGCGGCCAAGGTCGGGCGCATCATCATCCGGCCGCCGACGAGGCCGCTCGCCATCAGCGCCGCCGTCACGGCAAATCCCAGTGCTCCGCGCATGCGGCTTCCTTTTGATCCGGTGTCGATGGGAAGGATGCCTGGGGCGCGGCTTTATTCCGCGGATGTGGCTGAGAGCCCGTTCACGCCTTCGTGATCTGTCGTCGAGAAGACGCGTGGAATAGAGGCGCCTCTTCGGCATCCCTCCCGATGCGGTCATGCTCGACCGCGGGAGACCTCACCCATGCGCACTCTGCTGATCCGCGGCGCCTTCGCGGCTGTCGCCTTCTCCGCCTTGGCCGCCCAGGCCGCCGCGCCTGCCATGACGGCCGAGACCGCCAAGGGGCCGGCGCTCGTCGATGCCAAGAGCATGACCCTCTACACCTTCGACAAGGACATGGGCGGCAAGTCGATGTGCAACGGCCCCTGCGCCACCAACTGGCCGGCCCTGATGGCCGCCTCCGGCTCGGCCGCCAGCGGCGACTGGACGATGGTGACGCGGGACGACGGCACGATGCAGTGGGCCTACAAGGGCAAGCCGCTCTACACCTTTGCCAAGGACACCAAGCCCGGCGACATCACCGGCGACGGCTTCCTCAATGGCGCGTGGCACATCGCCAAGCCTTGATCGGTGAATGCCTTGATCGGCCCCCTCTGACCGGGAAGCATCGTTGGACGAGATCGCCGCCCTGATCGAACCGCAAATCCCGGCCCTGCGGCGCTACGCCGTCGCGCTGTTGCGAGACCGCGAGGCGGCGGACGACCTCGTCCAGGACACCCTGGAGCGGGCCTTGTCCGCTTGGTCCGGGCGCCGCCGCGACGGCGACCTCCGAGCGTGGCTGTTCACGATCGAGCGCAACCTGTTCCTCGGCGCCGTCCGGCGCCAGGGCCGGCGCGGCGTCGATTGCGGCGCGGAAGCGCTGGAGCAGGTGCCCGACCCAGGTATCGACCCGGAGGCCGCGATGGGGGCCCGCGACGTGCTCGCCGGCCTCGACGCCCTGCCCGAGGAACAGCGCTCGGTGCTGCTCCTCGTCTCGGTGGAGGATCTGTCCTATGCCGAGGCGGCCCAGGTGCTTGGCGTACCGCTCGGCACCGTGATGTCGCGGTTGAGCCGGGCGCGGACGCGGATGCGAAGTTTTCTGGAAACAGGCCGAACCGGCCTCTTGAGGAGGGTGAAATGAGCGGGGATCCACGCCCGGTCGGCGAGGACGACCTGCACGGCCTGATCGATGGCCGCCTCGAACCGGAGCGGCAGGCGCTGGTCGAGGCATGGCTCAAAGGAAACCCCGCGCGTGCGGCCGAGGTCTCGGCGGATCGCGCTCTGCGCGAGCGCCTGCGTGCCCGCCTCGCGCCGATCGCCGAGGAGGCGATCCCGGCGCGGCTCCGGGTGGCCAACATTCGCCCGCGACGTCGGTTCGTCGGCAGGGGCTGGTTCCCCATGGCGGCTGCAGCCGTGCTCTGCCTTGCGCTCGGCGGTGCCGGCGGCTGGGTCGGCCATGCCCTGCGCGGCGGACCCGCAACGGCGATGGTGACGGAGTCACCGGCGACGCAGGACGCGGTCGCGGCCTTTCGCACCTTCGTGGTCGAGGTGGTGCATCCGGTGGAGGTGCGCGCCGACGAGAAGCCCCACCTCGTGACGTGGCTCTCGAAGCGCCTCGGTCACGCGGTCGCGGCCCCCGATCTCGCGGCCCAAGGGTTTCGCCTGATGGGCGGGCGGCTGCTGCCGGCCGGCGCTGAATCCGCAGCGATGCTAATGTACGACGACGACCGCGGAACCCGCCTGACGCTTTACAGCCGCGTCGGAGACGGCGATGGGCGAACGCTCTTCCGCTTCGCCCGAGAGGGCGACATCGCTGCCTTCTCCTGGGTCGATGGTGGCATGTCCTACGTCGTCACCGGCCGTACCGACGAGGCCCGGCTGCTCACCGTCGCGCAGGCGGTCGATGCGCACGTCCGCGGCCTCGCGCCGGATCGTCGGCAGCCGTGACCCTCGACCAGCTTCGCATCTTCGTGGCGGTGGCCGAGCGGCAGCACGTGACGCGAGCCGCCGAGGCGCTGAACATCGTCCAGTCGGCGGTCAGCACGGCGATCGCCAACATCGAGGGGCGGCACGCGACGAAGCTGTTTCACCGGGTCGGCCGCGGGATCGAACTCACCGAGGCGGGGCGCGTATTCCTCATCGAGGCTCGCGCGGTGCTCGCCCGGGCGGAAGCCGCCGAACTGGTGCTCGCCGACCTCAGCTGCCTGCGACGCGGGACGCTGGCGCTCTACGCCAGCCAGACCATCGCCAGCGACTGGCTGCCGCGCCGCCTCGTCGCCTTCCGCCGCACCTACCCTGAGATCGCCATCCGGCTGGCGGTCGGCAACACCACCGATGCCGCCGACGCGGTGCGCGCCGGGCAGGCCGAACTCGGCTTCGTCGAGGGAGCGTTGGACGACCCGACGCTTGCGAGCACCACCATCGCGCGGGACCAACTCGTCCTCGTGGTTGCCCCAACACATCCCTTCGCGGGGGCGACCGCGCTCGCACCCGAGGACCTCGCCGGGGCCGATTGGGTGCTGCGCGAGGCGGGATCCGGAACCCGCTCGGCCTTCGAGGCAGCGCTCATGGAGGCTGGCCTCTCCACGGCCCAACTCCGGGTCACGCTCGAACTGCCCTCGAACGAGGCGGTGCGCGCCGCCGTCGAGGCCGGGGGCGGGGCCGCCGTCCTGTCCGAGACCGTGGTCGCCGCCGCGCTACGGGCCGGAACGCTGGTGCGGGCGGCGTTCGCCCTGCCGAGCCGGCCCTTCCGGGTGCTGCGCCACAAGGAGCGCTATCGCAGTCGGGCAGCCGACGCGCTGCTCGACCTGATCCAGGAGGCGGCTGCCGGATGAGGGAACCTGCGAAGCCCGTTCCCCCCGACGACCCGCGGGTCAGGCTCGCCGAGGACCGCACGGTGCTGGCAGCCGAGCGCACCTTCGTGGCGTGGCTTCGCACCGGGCTCGCCTTCCTCGGCGTCGGCCTGGCCGCGCAGCGCTTCCTGCGAGAGGTGCTGGCGGTCTGGCCACTGAAGGTGCTGTCGCTCACGCTGATCGCCTGCGCGCTTGCTTCGTTCGCCGGCGCCGCATGGCGGGACCGGGCGATCCGAGCGCGACTCGCCCATGCCGAGATCCCGATGATGCCGCGCATCCTCACCGTCGGGGTTGCGGCCCTACTCATCGCGATCTCGGGCCTCGCGGCCACTGCCCTGCTCTGGGCGTGACGGTCAGGCCACCGTGACCCGCACCCGGTGCCAGGCGGCGCTGAGGTAGCCCTTGTAGTTCCAGGTGTCGTCCGGCGCCGCAGGCTGGGTCTGGCCGGCGGAGTCCCAGGCCCGCACCGCGAGTTCGTGCTCGCCGGTCGTCAGCTCGCAGTCGATCTCCCAGAACGTCCAGGCGTAGGGCGCGTCCGCATCGCGGTCGATCCGGGCCTGCGCCCAGCTGCGACCGCCATCCGTCGAGACGTCGACGCGGGCGACCGCTCGGTCGCTGGCGATGGCGTAGCCGCGGATCGCGTGCCGGCCGGCCTTCAACGCTGCGCCGCGGGCGGGCTCGCAGATCGCGCTGTTGAGCGGCATCGCCTCGATGGTGATGCCGTGGGCGGGGTCCGCGGTCTCGGCGGTCACGTCGGGCGGAAACAGCTTGTAGTCGTCGGCCTGCATCGGGTTGTCGGAGGGGTGATCCTGCACCGTGATGCGGGCGAGCCACTTCGGGCTGCGGATACCGGCAAAGCCCGGCACCACCACGCGCAACGGATGGCCGTGCTCGGGGGCGAGAGGCTCGCTGTTCATCGCGAAGGCGAGCAGCGTCTCGGGGGCGAGCGCCTTGGCGAGCGGGATCGAGGCGCCGAAGCGCGTGTCCGTATGGGCGATCCGGTCGTGGCTCTCGAAGGCGACGTGACGTGCGCCCCCCGCGTCGAGGCCGGCCGCGCGCAGCACGTCGGCGAGGCGCACGCCGGTCCATTCCGCGTTGCCGATGGCGCCGGCCGCCCACGGGTCGCCGGCGACCGGGGCCACCGCCAGCATGTCGGCCCGGCGGTTGCCGGCGCATTGCATTACTGCCGTGACGGTGATGGGTGCGAACCGCGCCTTGAGGTCGGCGACGGACAGGTCGAGCGGCGTCGCGACCATCCCGTCGACGGTCAGGCGGTAGCTGTCGGCGTCGATGTCCGGGATGTCGCCGTGGCTGCGGACGTAGAAGTCGGCCTGCTCGGTAATGAAGGTCGCGCGCAGGCGATCGAGCGGCGGCTCGGCGTTGTAGGGCGCCTTGCCGTGGACGATGAGGCGGTCCTTGCGCTGGAACAGGCCGAGCATGGGGTCTTTGTCCTGCGTTCGTGACGTGTCGACGACGAGAACGCGCCGGGAACCGATAAGGCCCCCGGCGCGCGTCGCCTCAGGGCTTCATCGTCGAGATGACCGCGTTCTTCGCCCGGTCCACCACGGCGACGCTGAGGTCGCGGTTGAGGACGTAGGCGCGGGCGTTGTCGGTCGAGAACGCGATCGCCTGGCGCGGCTCGTTCAGGCCGGTCACCGTTGCGACGACCTTGAGAGTGCCGGTGTCGATCACCGACAAGGAGTTGTCCTTGAGATTGCCCGAATAGACGAAGCGCCCGTCCGGGGTCAGCGCGGCGCCGTAGGGGTCCTTGCCCACTGCCACCTCGGAGGTGACCTTACGGGCGGCGACATCGACCACGCCGATGGTATTGCGGCCGCTGTTGGCGGCAAACAGCGTCTTACCGTCCTTGGTGATCGAGATGGCGCGCAGCTTGTCGAACCCGGCGATCTCGCCGGTGATCTTGTTGGTAGCGGTATCGACCAACGTGATCTTGTCGCCGAGGAAGTTCGTCACGAACACGGTCTTGCCGTCCGGCGACAGCTTCACGCCCTGGCGCGGCTGCGCGAAGCCGGGGATCACGGCCTCGGCGAGCATGGTCCTGGTGTCGAACACGGTCAGCGTGCTCGCGGCCTCGTTGTTGACGTAGAGCTTGCCTCCGTCGGCCGAGAGCACCGTACCGAACGAGCCGGGGCCCGCGGCGAGAACGCCGGCCTCCTTGCCGGTGGCGGTCTCGTAGACCGTGATCCGGCCGGTGCCGCTGTCGGAGACGTAGAAGCGGGCGCCGTCCGGCGCGAACACGATGTTGCGCGGCGTGACGAAGCCGTCGAGGCGGCGCAGCACCGTGCCCTTGGCGACGTCGTAGACGACGACGGCGCTCTCCTCGCTGTTCGAAACAGCGGCGACGGTCCCGGCGGCGTTCAGCGCCAGGGCGTTGTTCTTGATCGCGCCGTCGAAGCCGGCGGCGAACCCGGGCTGGGCCTGGGCTAGGAGCAAGGCGGCTCCGGTGAGGAGGGTGCGGAGGCTGGTGCGGATATGGGTCATGAAGCGGGTCTCTCGGGCATGCGCGCTCGTTCGGCGGCCGGGGCCTGCCGTGAGGGCTGGTTCGAAATCGGAAATCCGTGGTGCAAGGCCGGGCCGGCCGTGCATCGCCCTGAGGAGACGCCAGAAGGCGCGGTTTATTCCCCGAGGCCGGCGAAATAGCGCGGCGGCCTCGGGATTCGGGGGTTCAGGGCGTCGGCTTCAACGCCGTGAGGTAGTCGACGATGGTCTGCACGTCGGCCTGATCGACGGGCGCCTTGTAGACGTGGACCATCTTGTTCACGGTCTCGGTCCACTGCGCCTTCGTGAGCTTGGGCTGGGTCAGCACCATCCCGGCCGAGTGGCAGGCGAGGCAGTTGTTATTGACCGCCTCGGCCCCCGGTCCGTCGGGGAACATTCGGTCGGAAGTCGGGAATTCGATCGATTGCGAGGTGAAGCGCATCGGCTCGGGAGCCGGGGCGGCGAGCGCCACCAGGGGAGACAGTATGAGCGCGGCGATGAGGGCCGCAGGGCGGATTGGGTTCATGGCTGTTCTCCTCAAGCGGCCTGGAAGGACACGGCCTCGATGCCGTTCTGCATGAAGCCGGCGCCGTTCCAGACCCGGTCCATGGGCTGCGCGACGCCGTTGGTGTTGGTGCAGCGGACCCTGATCGTGTGGGTGCCGGAGGCCAGCGCCGGTAGGCTGCCCTCGAAGCGGCGGAAGCTGTAGGGGCCCTCGTCCGCGCCGAGCTGCGCCGGGAACCACGTCGCTCCGCCATCTCCGGAGAAGTCGACCGTCTTCACCCCGCAATCGCCGCCGAAGGCGATGCCGCGAAGGGCCACCGGCGTTCCGGCCGCCACCTTGGCGCCATCGGTCAGGTTGGTGACGAAGGAGCGCGGCACCATCCTGTTGATCGGGACCGTCTTGAAGCCGGTCTGGCCGGGCTTAATGTTGGCGCCCGGCACGTCCGGGATGCGGTAGGCGGTCTTCATCCAATATTGGTCGTCGGGCTTGTCCAGCACCTCGATGTCGGACAGCATCTTGACCCAATAGGTCGAGTACCAGCCCGGCACCACGAGGCGGAGCGGGAAACCGTTGAGCAGCGGAAGTTGCTCGCCGTTCATCGCGTAGGCGATCATCACCTCACCATTGTTGGCGTGGTCGAGATCGAGGGACTTCTTGAAGTCCGGCGCGTCGTCGACCACGGGCTCGTCGAGGCCGCTGAAGCGCACCTGCAAGGCACCAGACTTCACGCCAGCGCGTTCGAGCACGTCCTTGAGGCGCACCCCGGTCCAGCGGGCGTTGCCCATCGAGCCGTTGGCCCATTGCGCGCCGGGCACACGCGGCTCGAACAGCCCGCGTGAATTGCCCGAGCACTGGTTCACCGCGGCGATCTCGAAGCGGGGCAGGCCGGCGATGGCGTCGAGGGAGAGCGAGAGTTCCTTATCGACGTGGCCGTGGACCTTAAGACGGAAGGTGCCGGCGTCGACTTCGGTCGGGATCGAGGCCCAGTGCCAACGGACGTAGAAGCGGTCGTTGGGTGTGAACACGCCCTCGTCGAATACCGAGAACGGCGTCTCCAGCAGCGGCGGATGAGTGCGCTGCAGGATCATCTCGCCCTTGTCCGGAAAGGCCGTGGTCAACGCCCGCTCATCCGGGCCGCCCGGCAGCGGAAGCTTCACCGAGCCCGCCGCCCAGGCCGGCATGGCGGCGCCGAGGCTGCCGAGCCCTAGGCCACCCAGGACGAGGCGGCGGTTCGTCGGTCTGTCCAGTCCGTGCATGGTCTCTCCCCTAAGAATGTCGGCGTCGATGCGTTCGAGGGCATCGGACCCGTCGCGATTCCTCGCGACCATGGAGATGCTACGGGATACGATTTATTCCTTCCAACGGTCTTTCGCGATGTGAATGATCTCCAAACGCGATGATTTGAGAAGTTTCGATCTACGATGGGACGATCAAGGACGCCGTCTCGGCGTCACGCCGCCGGCGCGCCGACGGGCGCGGTCCTGCGATGCCCGAACAGGGCGTGACGCTCTGAAAAACCGCGAAGGGCGACGGTGCCGAGAGGTTCGAGGGCATGTGCCAACCCGTCGATGAAGGTGTCGGTGGCGATCAGCGGCGTGTCGTAGGTCTTGCACAGGCGCTCGACGCGAGCGAGCACGTTGAGATCGCGGCCGATCGCCGTGAAATCGACCCGGTCGCCGCCGCCGATATTGCCGTAGGCGATCTCCCCGACATGAAGTGCGACGCCGACCTCGAAGGCAGCTGTGTCACCGTCGCGCAGGGTCGCAAGCGCAGCGAGTGCGGCCTCGGCGGCATGCAACGCGGCACGGCGCGCCGCGGCCTCGTTGCGATCGGCATCGAACACGGCCAGTAGCCCGTCGCCGATATACTTCAGCACCTCGCCGCCTTCCGCCTCGATGGCCGGCACGATGGCATCGAACATCCGGTTGAGGGCGGCCACGACACAGTCTGGGCTCTGCCGGTCGGACAGTTCACCGAACCCGCGCAAGTCAGTCAGCATCATCGCGGCCCGCATCAGGCGCACGTCGCCACGCCGCACCGTGCCGGCCAGAATCTGCCGCGCCGGGTCGCGCCCGACATAGGCGCTCAGCACCGCGCCGAGCATGTCGTCGAGCGCCTTGATCTCGAACAGCAGCGAGAAAGACCCGACCAGCGCCAGCAACGTGTCGATCTCGATCGGCGTGAAGCCGCCCGGTCTCGCCGTGGCCCAGGAGGCGGCGCCCATGCGTCCACGCGCGGCGCGCAGCGGCACGATGAGGTAGTCGGTCAGACCCTCGTCGCGAAGCTCGCCCAGCACGGGAAACGGCAGCGGCCCATCCCCGTCGAGACGGCATCGGAATGGGGTACGGGTCTCGACCACGTGCTCGACGGTGTTGCCGTGAAAAGTCGGCGTACCCTCGATGCCGTGGCGGCGACGCAGGGCTAGGCTCGACGCTCCGGGATGCCAGACGCGCATCACCCACCGGAACGACGGATGCAGGGTCGGCGCGTGGGTGGTGGCGCGGGCCAGTGGCAGGCCGAGCCCCGAGAGGCACGCGCTGAACCCGTCGAGAAGGGCTGCCGCGTCCGCCGCTTCGCGACCCGGCCCCATCAACCATCCCGTCGCCTGCGCGACCGCCTCGGACGAAGATTGGGACGAACGTGTCACGGCAGTTCTTTCATCAAGAATTCGGATCGATGCCATAGCGCGGATCAGACGAGGCCGAGCACGTGGATCAGGCCGAGGCTGACGGCGCCTAGCGCAAGGAGCGAGGCGACCACCGCGAGGGTCACCCGCGCCCCGGCCTTGGCGACGCTGCGCACGTCGACCCCGAGGCCGAGCGCCGCCATCGAGACCACGGTCAGCACGTTGGCGGTCTCCGACATCGGCGCGAGCGCAACCTGCGGGACCAGCCCGGCCGAGCGAAGGCCCGCGAGCGCCAGGAAGGCGAGGATGAACCACGGCACCAGGCGGTGGATCGCGAGGCCGCCGCGGGCCGGGCGGTCGCCGGCGGTGACGCCGGGGGCAGCCTCGTCGGTCTCCTCGCGCAGCCGGCTCGCGCCGAGGGAGAGCACCAGGACGACCGGGCCTAGCATCAGCACCCGGACGAGCTTCACCAGGGTTCCGACCTGGACGCTGAGCGCCGCGACCGGCGCGGTGGCGGCGAGGACCTGCGGAACAGCGTAGACGGTGAGGCCGGCGAGCACGCCGTACTGCATCGGCGACAGACCGAGCAGCGGCACCAGCAGCGGCAGGCCGAGCACCACCAGCACGCCCAGCACCGCGGTGAAGGCGATGGAGGCGGCGACGTCCTCGCCGTCGGCGCCGATCACCGGGGCCGTGGCCGCGATCGCCGAGTTGCCGCAGATCGAGTTCCCGCAGGCCACGAGGATCGCCATGCGCGGATGCAGCCCGAGCGCTCGGCCGATGCCGTAACTCGACAGGATCGCCACGACGACGACGCCCGCGATGCCGAAGAGCAGGCCCGGTCCGGCGGCGAGGATCGTCGCGAGGCTGAGCGACGCGCCGAGCAGTACGACCGCGATCTCCAGCACGGTCTTGGCCCCGAAGGCGATGCCGGGAAAGAAACGCTGCGACGGGGTCCAAATGGTGCGGATCGCGCTGCCGAGCAGGATCGCGAGCACCAGGGCTTCGAGCCAGGCACGACCGAACAGGTGCGCCTCGGCGGCTTCGAAGCCGATCGCTGCGGCGGTGACCGCCACGCAGAGGCCCAGTCCCGGAAGGATGGCTCTCGTGCCGGCCAAGGCACGCGTCGGACGAGAGTGGGAGAAAAGTCTGGGCGCGGACATGGATGGCTCCGATGTGATGCCGGAGGATCCCAGGTCCCGTTCATTCACTCCAACGGAATGATTAGATGCTTTTCATCACTGAAATAGATGAAATGCGGACCCCTTCAGAGTTTGCGGAGACGCATTGTGAGGGGCCGACAGGCGGATTCACCCGTCGATCCAGCGGGCCGTGATCGTCGTGTCCGCAGCAAGCTCATAGATCCTGACTGCTGTTCCTGATCGTCGTGCTTGGTCCCTACGTGGCCCGGATCCCGATGGCCGCCCTCGTTGCGGTGATGATCATGGTGGCCATCAACACCTTCCAGTGGAAGTCGCACGGGACCCTGGTGACCCACCCGAAGGCGTCGAGCTTCGTGATGCTCGGCACCGTGGCGGTGGTGGTCGCCACCCACGACCTCGCCAAGGGCGTCCTTTTCGGCGTGGTCCTCAGCGGTCTGTTCTTCGCCCACAAGGTTACGAGGTTCTTCGCCGTCCGGTCGTCCCACGGTAAGGGCGACGTGCGGACCTACCAGGTCACCGGGCAGATCTTCTTCGCGACGGCCGAAGCCTTCCACGCCGCCTTCGGTTTTCGCGAGGAGGCCCTGCGGGCGGTCGTGACTGACCTGCAGGCGGCGCACTTCTGGGACATCTCGGCCATCAACGCCCTCGACCGGGTCGTGCTGAAGTTCCGTCATCACGGCATCGCGGTCGACGTCGTCGGCATGAACGAGGCGACGGCCACGATGGTCGAGCGCGTCGGCACCCACGACAAGCCGGGGGCGACCTTCGCCGTGGGCGGCCACTGACCGTGGCGTCATCCTTCGCAAGGGCGGACGGATGCGGGCTGCCGTCTTCATCCGCCGGTGCGACAGGTCCCTCGGGTGCGCGGTCTGAAAGTCGGGTCGGCAGGTTTGCGGCGTTTGTCGGGAGGTGCGACCTCGATGACCCTCGACCTCTCTCGGCCAAAGGCCTTTCGGCACCATCGCCGACGCCCGCAACGCTTTGCCCTGGCCGGGGACCGCGGCCGCGCCCCGCATCGCGCTCCGTTGGACGAGTGTCAGGTGGGACGGGACGATCCGCGCGACCGTATCCCCGACGCTTTCGCGATCAGGGGGAAGGCCCACATGGGAGCGACGCCGGTCCTCGATCTGCCTCAAGGGTGGAGGCACAGAAATCGACGACCCGCGAAATTCCCGCCTCGGCCTTCCTCGGAACGTCGAGGCTAAGCCGACGCCGGATGGTGGCCGGCCCTCTGGGGAACGACCAGAACGCATACGACCATCAACGCCGCGAGCACCACCGAGATGGTCAGGTCGCTGATCCCCAGGCCACCCTGGGCAGAGGGCTTGTCGAGCGAGTTCGCGACCGTCGCACCGAGCGGACGCGTCAGGATGAAGGCGGCCCAGAACAGCGCCGTGCGGGAGGTTTTCGTGAAGAAGTAGAGACCGGCCGTGACGGCCAGGGCGCCGGCGATCAGCAGGGCGCTTCCGTTGTAGCCGAGTGGGGTGTCGTCGGCCATCCAGTCGCCCAACGCGGTGCCGAGCGTCTGCGAGAACATGATGGTCAGCCAGTAGAAACATTCCACCTTCGGGGTCGCGACGGTCTCGACCGCGACCGTCCCCTCCGACCTGTACCAGAGGCCGAGCGAGCCCAGCACGAGCGCGAGGAGGGATAGCGACCCGCCAAGGTAGCCGATGCCCAGCGACCGGTCGAAGAGATCGGCCATCGTCGTTCCCGCCAAGGTCGTCGCAGTGATGACGGCCCAGTACAGGGACGGGTGAAACCGCTTGGCGTTGATCTGGGCCGCCACGGCGACAGCCAGGAGGGTCGCGAAGATCAGGGTGCCGACGAGGTAGCCCAGACCCAACGTCAGGGTGACGGCGTTGCCGCCGACCTCGCCCAGGGTCGTGGCAACGATCTTGATCCCCCAGAAGGCCAGCGTGATCTCCGGGACCTTGCTCACTTCGATACCGGTTCGGTCGTCGGCCATGGATGGGTCCTCCGTCAGGTCGATGGGTCGGCGGCGTCACGGCTGCCGCTCAGGACCCGATCAGCTTCCTCAGCCGGTCGAGGTTGGCGAGTTGCCGAAGGGCGGTGTCGCGGTCGGCCGCGGCCAGGCCGAGGATGACGGCCTCCAGGGCGACGAGCGTGGTGGCGTGAAGGGCGACCTGGTTCGCGCGGCCGCGACGGGCCAACAGCACGACCGTGGCCTTGCGGGCGATGGTGCTGGTCTCCGTGTCGGTCACGAGGACCACGGGCAGGCCCAGACGGTGCGCCTCGCCCATCACGGCCTGCACCTCGCGGTAGGGCTTGCCGTAGGCCAGGAGTACGACCGCGTCGTCGGCATGCAGGCCCAGCAACTGGTCGGCCAGCGACCATCCCGTCGCATCGAGAAGCAGGCTCTGCCGTCCCGAGCGCGTAAGTTGGAAGGCCACGTACCGGGCAAGATGCGCGGAGGGGCCGATCCCGAAGACGCCGATCCGGGTCGCTGGATGCAGGGCGGTGACCGCCGCGAGGATACCCGCGCGTCCGTCCTCGGTCCGGAGCGCTTCCATCCCCTCCCGGTGCGCTTCCAGCACGGCATCGATGGCATCGCCGGTGGTGGCGCCGACTTCCGCCAGCGTTCGACGCATGTCGGTCGCCGGCGTCCGTCGGCCGTCGAGTCCGGCGGCGAGCGCCTGCTTGAGATCGGGCAGGCCATCGAACCCCAGCGCCTGGACGGCGCGGATCACGGTCGCGTCCGATGTCGCGAGATGCGTGGCGATCTGCTGGGCCGAACTTGCGAGAACCGTCGCCCGGTTCTGATCCAGGTAACCCGCAACCCGGGCAACGGCGGGGGACAGGGATGGCATCAGCCGCCGGACCGTGTCGCCGAACTCGTCCGCCATCGGCTTCGACTCCGCCAGTCGGTGGTGCCCCGTTTGGAACCATGATGTAGCATTTTCTACAATGATGTTGACATCGGTAGCAAGAGCGACATTTCCTCCCGACGGAAACCGCGTCCGGCCAAGCGGTCGAGTGGCAGGGAGGATCGGAATGGCCATCGACTGGGTGCATGCATGGCCCACGGCACTTGCGGCGTTTCTCGCCTCCATCGTCGAGTTCGTCGAGGCCCTCACCATCGTGCTCGCCGTCGGCGCGACCCGGGGTTGGCGGAACGCCCTCGCGGGCGCCGCGGGCGCCCTCGCCGTCCTCCTTGCCATCGTGCTGCTCTTCGGCCCACTGCTGACCCGCATCCCCCTGCGGGACGTACAACTCGTCGTCGGCGGCCTGCTGCTGCTGTTCGGCATGCGTTGGCTGAGCAAGGCCATCCTCCGCTCCGCCGGGGTCATCGCCCTGCACGACGAGGACGAGGCTTACGGCAAGCAGGCGGCCGCGCTGGGCACCGGAGGCGGCGGCCGCCTTCGATGGGATGCGGTGGCCGTGACCACCGCCTTCAAGATCACCATGCTCGAAGGCCTGGAAGTCGTCTTCATCGTCGTCGCCGTCGGTGCGGGCGGGGCGGGACTCCTGGTCCCCGCCAGCCTCGGGGCGCTCGGCGCCCTGATCGTCGTGGTGGCGCTCGGCGTCGCGCTTCACCGCCCCCTGTCGATGGTGCCGGAGAACACGCTCAAGTTCACGGTCGGCGTCCTCCTGTCGGCCTTCGGCGCGTTCTGGGTCGGCGAGGGCATCGGCCTCGACTGGCCCGGCGGCGACTGGGCGGTCGCGGCGCTGACCGCGGGCTTCCTCGGCCTCTCGGTTCTGGCCGTGCCGACGTGCCGTCGACGTGCCGCCGCCCTTCGTCCCCTTCCCAACCTCTAGGCATCCGCATGCACTGGCTCGGAACCGTCCTTCGCGAACTCCTGGGATTGGTCGTGGACGATGTCGGCTTCGCCGCCTCCATCGTCGCCTGGGTCGGGGCGGCTTGGCTGGTGCGCGCCTACGGACAGGCCGGCACGACATCGGCCGCGATCTTCCTGTTCGGAGGGCTAGGCCTGATCCTGGTGGAAAGCGTCCTCAGGCGTTCCGGGGCGCCGCGATGACCCGGCCCTCGCTGCCGGTCGCGACCGATGAGATCAAGGCCGCCGAGATCACCCCATCGCTCCTAGCACGCATGGGGCAGCGCGACTTCGGGCTGGCGGCGGGCGCCTTCCTCGTCGTGGCACTGCTCCTCGGCTTCGGGCTTCTCGCCGACGAGGTGATCGAGGGCGGAACAGCACGGTTCGACCTGGCGGTGCTCACCGCGCTTCGAACGGGCAAGGATCTCGCCATCCCCATAGGACCGGCCTGGGTGCAGGAGACGGGACGGGACGTCACCGCGCTGGGAAGCTTCGTCTTCCTCGGCTTCCTTTCGGCCGCGACCGTTGGTTACCTCATGCTGGTCCGCAAGCGCGGCCTCGCGATGGTGATGGTGGCCGCGGTCCTCGGCGGCGCAATCGCAAGCACCTTGCTCAAGTACGGCATCGACCGGCCCAGGCCGGACTTCCCGAACGCGGTGCGGGTCTTCACGCCGGGCTTCCCGAGCGGTCACGCAACGCTTGCAACCGTCACCTTCCTGACACTCGGCGTCCTCCTGACCCGAGGGAGCGCCGACCGCCGTATGAAGTCGTACTTCATGGGCCTGAGCGTGTTCCTGACGGTGGCGGTTGGGCTGAGCCGGATCTACCTCGGCGTGCACTACCCGAGCGATGTCCTCGCCGGATGGTGCGTGGGCGCGGCCTGGGCGGTGTCCTGCTGGATCCTCGCCCTCTGGCTTCAATCCCGCGGCGAGATCGAGCGGGAAGTAGCCGAGGCCGCACCGGCTCGATCCGGAACGGGCACGGAGCCGGAGCTCAGTCGATGATGCGGCGGGATGCGATGGTGGTATCCGGACCGAACTCGTAGACCCGGATCGATCCGGTCGCGATCTCGACGGATTCGATTTCCCTTGGGCCCAGTCCTTCGAGCACCATCACCAAGGCCCGCAACGAGTTGCCGTGGGCGACGACCAGCGTTGGACCGCGCATCGCCGCCGGCTGGATATGCCTTAGGTGGAAGGGCACGACCCGGGCGACGGTGTCCCGGAGGCTCTCGCCGTTCGGCGGCTGACCCTTGTAGGAGCGCCGCCAGCCCTCGATCCGCTCCGCCCCGAAACGTTCGTAGGCGCCCTGCTTGCCAAGGCCGCTGAGGTCGCCGTAGTCGCGCTCGTCCAGGGCGGCATCCCGGAGGGGCACCAGATCGGCCTGCCCCAGGGCATCGAGCGCCAGCCGGGAGGTCGCGATGGCCCGCGCGAGGGTCGACGTGAAGGCTGAGGCGAAGCGAAATCCTTCGTCCTTGAGCCGCAGCCCGGCCGAGCAGGCTTCCTGTCGGCCCCGCTCGGTGAGGGGTGAGTCGAGCAGTCCCGTGAAAAGGCCGTCGGCGTTGGCTTGGCTCTGGCCATGGCGGACGAGGACGAGACATCGCCCCGGCGGGGGTACTGGGGAGGCGATCACGCGGGCTCCGGGCGAAGGGTGGTGCGGACAGGGAAATGCCGGCGCGGAGGACCCGCGCCGGCACCCTAGGCTCCTTGGTGTTCGCGACCGATCAGTTCGGCAGGGCGAACACGGTGAGCTGGCCACCGAGGTTGGTGTAGCTCGACAGGGCGGCGTAGCCGCCCACCGCGCCGAGGCCGGCGTTCGGGTCGGTCAGGCCGGCCGCGAGGCCGATGCCGGCCCAGCCACCGACACCCGACAGGATGCCGACGTACTGCTTGCCCTTGTGGGTGTAGGTCATCACGTTGCCGATGATGCCCGACGGGGTCTTGAACTTGTACAGTTCCTTACCCGTCTTGGAGTCGACGGCCTTCAGGTAGCCTTCCAGCGTGCCGTAGAAGACAACGTCGCCGGCGGTGGCGAGGGCGCCCGACCAGACCGAGAACTGCTCGGGATCGGACCACGCGATCTTACCCTTCACGCCGTCCCAGGCGATGAAGTTGCCCATGCCGCCATGGCTGTTCGGCGCGGGGTACATCGACAGGGTCGCACCGACGTAGGGCTGGCCCGGGGTGTAGGTCACCCGGAACGGCTCGTAGTCCATGCAGACGTGGTTGGTGGGCACGTAGAACAGGTTGGTCTTCGGCGAGTAGGCGGCGGGCTGCTGGTCCTTCGAACCCAACGCGGCCGGGCAGATACCCTTGGAGTTGGTGTCCTCGCCGTTCTGCTCGGTGGAGAACTTGGCCTGGACGAGGGGGCGACCGTAGGTCTTGGAGCCCTTGTCCATGTCGACCTTGGAGGCCCAGTTGACGACCGGATCGAACTTCTCGGCGACGAGGAGTTCGCCGGTGGCGCGGTCCAGGGTGTAGCCGAAGCCGTTGCGGTCGAAGTGGGTCAGGAGCGGGCGCTCCTTGCCGTCGACCTTCTGGTCGGTGAGGATCATCTCGTTGATGCCGTCGTAGTCCCACTCGTCGTGGGGGGTCATCTGGTAGACCCACTTGGCCTGCCCGGTGTCGGGGTTACGCGCCCAGATGGTCATCGACCACTTGTTGTCGCCCGGACGCTGCTTGGGGTTCCAGGTCGAGGGATTGCCCGAGCCGTAGTACATCAGGTCGAGCTTGGGGTCGTACGAGTACCAGCCCCAGGTGCAGCCGCCGCCGGTCTTCCACTGGTCGCCTTCCCAGGTCTTCAGCGAAGAATCCTTGCCCACCGGCTTGCCGAGGTAGGTGGTCTTCTCCGGGTCGACGAGCATCTCGTCGTCCGGGCCGACGGAGTAGGCGCGCCAGACCCGCTTGCCGGACTTGAGGTCGTAGGCGGTCACGTGACAGCGTACGCCGAACTCGCCGCCCGAGATGCCGACGATGACCTTGTCCTTCACCGGCAGCACGGTGGCGGTGTTGGTCTCGCCCTTCTTCGGATCGCCGTTCTGGACCGACCAGTTCACCTTGCCGGACTTGGCGTCGAGCGAGACGACCGTGGTGTCGGCCTGGTGCAGGATGATGGCGCCGTCGGCGTAGGCCAGGCCGCGGTTGACCGTGTCGCAGCACATCACCGGGATCACCGACGGGTCCTGCTTGGGCTCGTACTTCCACACGATCTTGGCCTCGTGGTCGAGGTCGAGCGCGTAGACGATGTTCGGGAACGGGGTGTGGACGTACATCATGTTGCCGATGACGAGCGGGGCGCCCTCATGGCCGCGCAGCACGCCGGTCGAGAAGGTCCAGGCCACCTGGAGGTTCTTGACGTTGTCCTTGTTGATCTGGTCGAGCTTCGAATAGCGCTGGTTCGTGTAGTCGAGGCCCGGGAACGCCCACTGGTTGGGGTCCTGCATCAGCTTCATCAGGTTTTCGTTCGCGATGGCCGGCATGGCGGCCGGCAGGAGCGTCGCGGCGTAGGCGACGGACGCCGCAAGGGCGATCTTCCTCATAGGTGTTCCTCCATTTGAGCGTTCGAACCCGGACGTTGTGTCCGCCAGGGGTCTCCTCACCGCATCCCGGTCCGTCGGCGGCGACGTGTCGGCCCTGCGCGCTTCCGCGCCGGGCCCCGGACCGGGGCTGCATTCCCCTCGAGCCCCAAGATCATCGTCCGGGAGCCCAAGTGGAGCGCCGGTAGAAGTATCGAATTATAAGATCAGCGCAATAAGCATTTTCTAAGTGCGACAGAATTATCCAGTCATTATCATGCAGATGCTGATTTAACCAATACGACGTCGCCCGAAAAAGCCATGGCTTTATCAGGGGCGCAAATAGTGCTGTTTTTTAAATAAAGATGCCGCTCTTTATTATTCCGAGACATCGCTTTTTTGCGTTGACTCAGACTATCGAGTGGCTATCCTTATTCCTGCGACAGACTAGACCTAAGCACATGTATTCTTGTGACCGCTCGGAGGCATGTGTCCTGGTCGCGGCGGAGCCTTATGGCTCCGCCTTTTTTTTCGTGCGCGAACGGGAAAAGGCCCGGACCGCGCCTGGTGGGCGACGGCGGGCATCAGGACGGTCTTGGATCGGGCAGGGTCATCGGTCGGCTCATGAGGGGCCGCCTTGCGGCGATCCGGTTGCGGTCATGAGCGTGACGGTGCGGGTCAACACATAGCTCTACCCGCGCCGAAGCGCTCGGTAGAAGCTATCGTCCGGCCCATAGGGGGCCGGCAGTTATCGGGGAGCTTCATCCCCATCCCACGTCCGGCAACGTGGATTAATCCGTCGTCCGGGTCAATCCCTTCGTCGACCGATCACGCGCGGGTCACGGCAAGGGAGAGGAAATAGGCGCCGTAGGCCGTCACCATGAGGGCCGCGACCCCGTCGAGGACGTAGGGCGGCACCTTCCGGAAGATCCCGGTGCCGCCGAGGGCGAAAGCCAAGGTCGCCACGAGCACGACCCCGATGCCGACCCCGAGGGTCGCCGTTCCCGCGCCCTCCCGAAGCGAGACGCCGAGCCAGACCACCAGGATCTCAAGCCCCTCGGCGACCAGGGCCCAGGCGGCGACGCCGAGGCCCGCGGCGTTGATCGGCCGCGACCAGTTCGCGTCCGTCGAGCCGGGGGCCGTGCCGGCATCGCGCTTCGAGAGCCCGTCGATGAACTCGTAGAGCAGGTACAGGCCGAACCCGAGCAGCAAGACCGCCGAGATCCAATCCAGGACGTTCAGGGCCAGGAGGTAGGCCGCCTTGCGCAGGACGACCGCGAGGATCGACACCGCCAGCCCGCCGAGGATGGAGCCCGCCAGGACGCTGCGCCATCCGAACCGGTACGCCCCGGCCATCATCACCGTCGCGGCGATGAAGAGTTCGGTGAAGGTCACCTGGAAGGTGATGACGGCTCCGAGCCAGGAAAGGGTCATGGGATGCGCTCCGCCCCGGGCCGGCGTCGAACGCGCCGGCCTCGGCCGCGGAGGGCATAGACATGCCCCGGGCCCTGGACCAGCCACCGTCTTTCGTGATGCTTTCGAACGACCCGGGCCCCATCCCCACTCGGGATGGGGCCCGGGCGCGCGGGAGTTGGATCTTGACGAACGGGCGAGGCGAAGGCATCTCCCGTCCACGGCAATGGAATCTGCCGGGCCTTTCGGCCAAACCGCCCCCTGGGCTAATGACTCCTACCTTTTGCGGCGCCGCAACAAGGGGGACTCATGCGCGCGACCTTCCAAAATCTCTTCGACAGCCTGAACCTCGCGGCGTTCGTCCGCACGCGGCACGCCCATGCCGTTTCGGTGGCGCGATGGTCGGCCATCCTCGTGCCGATGGCCGCGGCGGTCGGCACCCTCTGCGCGGCCTTCCTGTGGAGCCTCGACGCGGCCACCCAGGCGCGCTTCGACCATCCCTGGTTCCTGTTCCTGCTTCCGCTCGGGGGCTGTGCCGTCGGCTTGCTCTACCACCTGTTCGGCAAGAGCGTTGAAGGCGGCAACAACCTCATCGTCGAGGAGATCCACGAGCCGGACGGCGGCGTGCCGCTCCGGATGGCGCCGCTTATCTTCCTCGGCACCATCGTCACGCACCTGTTCGGCGGGTCGGCCGGGCGCGAGGGTACCGCCGTCCAGATGGGAGGCAGCCTTGCCAGCGCCTTCGGCAAGCTCTTCGGGGTCGATGCGGCCGGGGTCCGGGTCCTCCTGATGGCGGGTATCGCCGCCGGCTTCGGCGCAGTCTTCGGCACGCCCATCGCCGGCGCGGTGTTCGCGCTGGAGGTGCTCGCGGTCGGTCGCGTCGAGTACGCCGCGCTGGTGCCCTGCCTCCTCGCCGCGGTGGTCGGCGACTGGACCTGCCAGGCATGGGGCATCCACCACGGCTTCTACCACGTGGACTTCCTCGCCGGCGGCGCGAAGGCCCTGACCGTCGATCCGCTGCTCCTTGCCAAGGTCGCGCTCGCCGGCGTCGCTTTCGGCCTTGTCGGGTTGCTGTTCGCGGAAGCCAACCACCTCCTCGGTGGTTGGCTGAAGCGCCTGGTCCCGTACGGGCCGCTCCGCCCGGTGATCGGCGGCCTCGCGGTCATCGGCCTCGTCTACGCTTTTGGTACGCGGGACTACCTCGGGCTCGGCGTCTCGGCCGCCGACGCCGGCGGGATGACCATCAACACCTTCTTCGGGCCGGACATCCATCCCTGGAGCTGGGCCCTGAAGATCCTGTTCACGGTCGTGACCCTCAGCGCCGGGTTCAAGGGCGGCGAGGTCACGCCGCTGTTCTTCATCGGCGCGGCGCTCGGCAACGCCCTGGCCGGGCTGCTCGGCGCGCCGGTGGACCTGTTCGCGGCGCTGGGGTTCGTCGCGGTCTTCGCCGGCGCAGCCAACACGCCGCTCGCCTGCACGCTGATGGGCATCGAGCTCTTCGGCGCGACGCACGGGGTCTATCTCGCCGTCGCGTGCTTCCTGGCTTACCTCTGCTCGGGTCACAACGGCATCTACCTGTCGCAGCGCATCGCGGTCCCGAAGTCGGCGGCGGCCAACATCCCGGACGGCATGACCCTGCGCCAGGCCCGTACGGGCCGGGTGCCGACCGTCGCACCGTTGGCCGAGCGCCCCATCACCGAGGAGACGTCATGACCCCATCGCATCGCGTCGTCGCCGCCGACACCGGCATGATCCGTATCTACATGAAGCCGGGCGAGCGCGGCGGCGCCGGCAAGGGCCGGTGGTTCTCTGGCTCGAAGCCGCTCTATCGGGAGCTCGTCGCCCAGGCCAAGGCGGAGGGCCTCATGAACGCCGTCGCCCACCAGTCCCACCACGGCTACAGCAACCATGGGCCGATCCAGGACGACGGCGCCGAGTCGCTCAACCCCGAGCTGACCATGTGCGTCGAACTGATCGGCACCCGCGAGCAGCTCGAAGGCTTCTGCAGCCGGCACGGTGCCCAACTCGCGAACAAGGTCATCGTCTACAAGCACCTGGAGCACTGGAGCGTCAGCCAAGTCGGCGTCGGTGCGGCGGGCCGGGCTGCATGACATGAACCGTCCCGGGACGCTCCGGGCTTCGGATTGCCGGATAGGCCAACGAATGCGATAGCCGGCCATGGGTGCGCGGTCCGACCTTCGGACCGGCAGGCTTCAGCGTTGGTCGGGCCGCCAGCGCGGGAGATCTATGCCCATGCCGCGGCGCCTTCGCCCGACCTCGGCCCTGCGTAACGTCCTCCGGGGCGAGGCCTCAGGCGGCCTGATCCTGATGGCGAGCGCCGCCCTGGCGCTGGCCATCGCGAACTCCGGCTGGTCGGGCGTCTACTTCTCAGTCCTCAAGACATACGTCGCGACGGCCTGCCTGAACGGGGACATTCGTCTTCGTGTTACCTGAACGTTCCCGGCCCCAGGCCGTTGGAGGCTTGCCTTGCGAGCTTCCCGCGTTCGCTGACGTGGAGCCAGTGGATGCCCGCAATCGCCAGGACCGAGTTCGCGAAGTCCGAGACCCCGCTGCCCTCCGATGAGGGACATGGCCCGAGGGCGGGGTTCTGGGCGCTGACGCTCGGTTCGGTCGGCGTAGTCTACGGCGACATCGGCACCAGCCCGCTCTACGCCCTGAAGGAGTCCCTCCACGCCACCGCCGGAGGGGGGCACGCGCCGACCCGCGAGATGGTCTTCGGCGTCGTCTCGCTGATCCTCTGGGCGCTCATCCTCATCGTCACGCTCAAGTACGTGCTGCTGGTGATGCGGGCCGACAACGACGGCGAAGGCGGCACGCCGTCCCTCGTGGCGCTCGCCCAGCGGGCGCTGGGCCATTCCGGCGGGTTCGTGATCGTGCTGGGCATGGTCGGCGTCTCACTGTTCTTCGGCGACGCCATCATCACTCCGGCCATGTCAGTGCTCTCTGCGGTCGAAGGGCTGAAGCTGGTGACCCCGGCCACCGACCCGTACGTCCTGCCCATCAGCCTCGCCATCCTGATCGGGCTGTTCGCCCTGCAGAGCCACGGGACGGCGCGGGTGGCGACCTTCTTCGGCCCCCTCACGGCGTTCTGGTTCATCGTCATGGCGCTGGGCGGCCTGGGCCACCTCGTCGACGACCCGAGCATTCTGGGTGCGCTTAACCCCGCCCACGGCGTCTCGTTCATCCTGAGCCACGGCACGGCCGGCCTGCTGGCGCTCGGTGCCGTGTTCCTCGCTGTGACCGGCGCGGAGGCGCTTTACGCCGACATGGGACACTTCGGTCGCACGCCGATCCGCGCGGCCTGGTTCGGGCTGGTGCTGCCGGCGCTCGCCCTGAACTATCTCGGCCAGGGCGCCATGCTGCTCGCCCACCCCGAGCGGGCCGAGAACCCGTTCTTCCTGCTCTATCCGTCCTGGGCTCTGCTGCCGATGGTGCTACTCGCCACCGTGGCGACGGTCATCGCCAGCCAGGCGGTGATCACCGGCACCTTCTCGATCACCCAGCAGGCGATGCAACTCGGCCTGCTGCCGCGCATGCGGGTCCTGCGCACCTCCGAGACCGAGAAGGGGCAGATATACATCCCTCGGGTGAACTGGTGGTTGCTCGTCGCGGTCGTGTTCGTGGTGGTGCTGTTCAAGTCGTCGAGCGGCTTGGCGGCCGCCTACGGCATCGCGGTCACCGGCGACATGGTCATCACCGCCTGCCTGCTGTTCGTCGTCGCCTGGAAGGTCTGGCGCTGGTCGCCTGCGGTCGCGGCCGCGGTCATCGCGCCGTTCCTACTCATCGAGTTGGTGTTCCTCTCGGCCAACGCGCTCAAGATCCTGCACGGGGGCTGGGTGCCGTTGACCATCGGCGCCGCCCTGGTCACGGCGATGTGGACCTGGCGGCGCGGCTCGGCCCTGATCGCCGAGGAGATCCACCGTCGGCGCGTGCCGCTCTCCGAGTTCACGCGGATGGTGGAGACCGGCTCGATCCAACGGGTGCCGGGAACGGCCATGTTCCTGACGGGAACGCCCGGCGATACCCCAGGGGCCCTGATGCACAACGTCAGGCACAACCGGGTGATGCACGCGAACAATTATATCCTGCACGTGGTCACCGAGGACCTGCCGCGCGTGGCAGACGCCGAGCGCGTCGCCGTGAGGAAGCTGTCCGACGCCTTCTCCTGCGTGACGGTGCGCTTCGGGTTCACCGAACTGCCCGACCTTCCGCGCGCCCTTGCGGCCGCGGGCCTGGACAAGGGCGACCTGTCGTACTTCCTGACGCGGCGGGTGCTGGTGGCCTCGCCGGAGACCGGCATGCCGGTGTGGCAGGACAGGCTCTACATCTCCATGGCCCGTGCGGCCACGGACGCGTCCCGCTACTTCCGCATCCCGGTCGACCGTGCCGTCGAGATCGGCGCCCGGATCGACATCTGATCCCGGGGAGGTCCGAGTGCGGTCGAGATTGTTTTCGATCCATTGCCAGCGGCGGTCGTGCTCGCCACGCGTCAGATCAGGCTGTTTCCTTCGCCCTACGCATCTCTTGGCCATCCTGGATGACCGGCAGACTTCGGCTCGTAGTCCGTTCGCGCGGTAGCACCGCGGTGCTTCCACGGTCGGCAGGGCCACCTATGTCTGTCTTAGCACAGCACGCCGCCGAAAGCGGCCAGACTGCTCTCCACCCATCCCGGTCATAAGCATCTGGTCTATCAGGCTGCCCGGAAGCGGACACTCTGAGGGTCCGAGAAGGGTCGGAAGCGGACGGTATCAAGCGTCAGGTTTCGACCACTAGGCCTCGGGGTCGATATCCGACGTTTCAGGTCCTCCTCCGCAGGGATCTCGGCGTGGATGCGACCATTGCGGGCAACAAAGGTGCGGGTTCTCCTTGGCTCGCCGCTCACCGCGGGGGAACGGGCGAGGATCCGAACGGGTTCTTCGGCTCTGCCGCATGAGGCGGTGAGTGTCCCGAGCCAGCAACCGTCAAGGGACCGATCCAGGAGTTCGGGCGCATGAACCAATCCTCTCCGTCCGCCCGTGCCGGTATCATGGCGCGCCTCGGCAAACGGGAGATTGGTCTGCCCGTGACGCTGTTTTGCGTCGCCGCCCTCATCCTCGGGTTTGGTCTCCTGGCCGACAAGGTCATGGAGGGCGGCACGATGGGGTTCGACACCCGCGTCGCCCACTTCTTCCGTCCACCCGGCGCGGCTGGTCCGATTGGACCGGATTGGCTGCACGAGATGGCCCGGGACGTGACCTCCCTGGGCAGCATGGTGGTTCTCTGCTTTCTCATCGCGGCTGTGGCAGGCTACCTGCTCCTGATCCGCAAGCAGGGGGCAGCGGTCCTGGTGGTAGGCTCAATCCTGGGCGGGACGGTCATCAGCTTTGGCCTCAAGCTCCTCTTCAACCGTCCGCGACCCGAGATCCCCGGCGGCATCCAGGTGTTTACCGCCAGCTTCCCCAGCAGCCACGCCATGCTTTCCGCCGTCACCTACCTGACGCTCGGTGCCCTCATGACGCGCGTGGCGGCGGGCGCTCGCCTCAAGGCATACTTCATGGGGCTGGCCGTCTTCCTCACGGTGGTGGTCGGGATGAGCCGGGTCTATGTCGGGGTGCACTACGCGACCGACGTGCTGGCGGGCTGGTGCGTGGGGTCGGCCTGGGCGGTCCTGTGCTGGGTCGTGGCCCTCCAGCTCCAGCGACGCGGTAAGGTCGAGAAGCCCGACCATGTCGCGGGCGAGGCCGGCATCGAGGCATAGGACCCCATGCGTCGTTCTTCCTAAACGCATCCTCCGCCTGACTGAAGGAACGGACGCATCCCAGTATTCGTTCGATTAGCAGGACCGCATCGTCGATGCCTGCGGCCAGGCCGTCCGACCATTACGGGCACGACCGAAATGATGCCGTTAGGGGGCCCGTAGGGCGGCCGGATCAAGCGGCGCTGGTGGTCTCGGCCGGCCCGGCTTGCCGACTGCCTCCCAAGCTATCAAGGCGGCCCCGAGGCTGATCCAGATATCGGCCATGTTGAAGGTGAACCAATGCACCTCCGCCGGGTGCAGGTCGAGGAAGTCCGTGACGCGGCCGTCCGCACATCGGTCGATGAGGTTTCCCAGGGCACCGCCGGTCATGATGGCGAAACCAACTCCTTCCGACGCTCCGGTCGCGCGGAATGCCAACCCGGCAACGAGGGCCGTCAGCATTCCCTGAAGCGCAAGAAGGACGACCAGGGACGTCGCGTCATGCGCCGGAAGCAGGCTGAAGCTGATGCCATGATTGAACGCGAGCCTGAGGTCGAGCATCGGCAGTACCGCGTGCACGGTTCCGTCGGAAAGCCTGTCGACCGCCAGCGCCTTGGTCCACAGGTCGGTGCCCGCCGCGGTCACAGCGATTACGACGAGGGCGCCGACCTCGGCCCTTTCCCGTATGAGACGCATCGGCTCAAGCCCGGAGCAGGCGAAGGGCGTTGGCCGTCACTAGGACGGTCGCCCCGGTATCCGCCAGGATGGCCGGCCATAGCCCAGTGATGCCTGCGAGCGTCGTCACCAGGAACACGGCCTTAAGCCCCAGCGAGATGGCCACGTTCTGGTGGATGTTGCCGAGCGTCGCCCGGGACAGCGCCACGAGGGCGGCCACGTCCGAGACCCGGTCGTTGAGGATGGCCGCGTCAGCCGTCTCCAGTGCCGCGTCTGTGCCGCCGCCCATGGCAATGCCGACGCTGGCGGAGGCGAGCGCGGGGGCGTCGTTGATGCCGTCGCCGACCATAGCGACCGGGCCGACCTCCTTCAACGCGCCGATCTCGGCGAGCTTGTCGGCCGGCAGCAGGTCGGCCCGGACCGATAGTCCCAGGCCCTTGGCGATGGCCTCGCCGGTGCGCCGGTTGTCGCCGGTCAGCATCACGCATTCGACCCCGAGCCGGCGCAGGGCCGCGACGCCGGCGGCCGCATCCTGTCTGGGCTCGTCCCGGACCGCCACGGCGCCGAGCGCCTCTCCGTCCCGAACCACGACGACGGCGGTCTTGCCGGCTTCCTCAAGGGCCTGCACCGTCGCTTCCGCTTCCGGCGAGAGGCTGGCCAGCGTCGCGGCGTGGCGCGGGGATGCCACCGCGACCGTGCGACCGGCGACCGTGGCCTGGACGGCCTTGCCGGGAACCGCACGGGCATCGCGTACGGGGCGCAGGGGGATGGCGTCGGCCTCCGTACGTTCGAGGATCGCACGAGCGATGGGGTGGCTCGATCCGGCCTCCACCGTCGCCGCGAGCCCGAGCAGGGTGCGATCCGTCATGTCCGGGGCAAATGGGAGGACGTCGGTGACCCTTGGACGCCCTGCCGTGAGCGTCCCCGTCTTGTCGAACGCGACGGTACGCACCCGTCCGATGGTCTCCAGGGCGGCGCCGCCCTTCACCAGCAGTCCCCGCCGCGCTCCGGCGGCAAGACCCGAGGCGATGGCGGCCGGGGTCGAGAGCACGAGGGCGCAGGGGCAGGCGATGAGGAGCAACGCCAGTCCGCGATAGATCCAGGTGCCCCAGTCGGCGCCGAGCAGCAGCGGCGGGCCAAGCGCCGCCAGCGCGGCGACCGCGAAGGCGACCGGGGTGTAGACGGCGCTGAAGCGGTCGATGAACCGGGCGGTCGGCGACTTCGACGCCTGCGCCTCCTCCACCATGTGCAGGATGCGGGCGACGGTGTTGTCCGACGGCATCCGGGTGACCCTGACCTGCAGGGCCCCGTCCGCATTGACGCTGCCGGCATAGACGGCGTCCCCGACCTCCTTTGGCCGGGGCACCGATTCCCCCGTGATCGGGGACTCGTCGAGGCTCGACGTGCCGTCCGTGACCTCGCCGTCCGCAGGGACGCGGTCACCCGGGCGCACCAGCACGGTTTGGCCGATCACCAGGGAGGCGGCCGCCACCTCACGCACGGCGCCGTCCCCCTCGACCAGGCGCGCCGTCTTCGGCACCAGGCCCACGAGGGCCTTGATGCCGGCCCGGGACCGGCCGGCCGCAAAGCCTTCGAGCATCTCGCCAACGGTGAAGAGGAGGACCACCACCGCCGCTTCCTCGGCGGCATGGATGGCGAGCGCCCCGATGGTGGCGACCGACATCAGCATCTCGATGGAGAAGGGCGAGCCGTTGCGGGCGGCGGCGATGGCGCGGCGTCCGTAGAAGGCGAGACCCAGGAGCGCGCCGGGCCAGTAGGCGTATTCCCCGGCCAGCCCGGGCCGAACCGTCTGCAGGAGAAATCCGCTTGCGAACAGGACGGCGATGCCCAGCGCCAAAAGCCCCTTGCGGCTGCGCCAGGCGGGGGTCTCCGCCTCCTCCTCGACGATGGCCGGGGCCGCGATGCCCGTCGTCTGCGAGCGGGCGAGGTCGGCCGCGGTCGGCAGGGACCCGACGCCATAGCCGAGCCCCGTGATCCGGTTCTCCAGGTCCGCCCTGGGCGTCGAGCCCTCGTCGAGCACGAGGTCGAGGACCTGGGCCGTGTAGTTCACGCGCACGTCGCGGACGCCGGGCAGGCGGGTTACCGCCGTTTCGATCTTGGTCGCGCAGCTCGGGCAATCCATGCCCTTCACGCGGTAGCGCAGCGCGGCGCCCGCGGGGACCGCTCCCGATGTTCCTGGCCCTGACATGGCAAGCTCCGTCGACCCGGGCCTCGCGCCGAAGGGTCTGAGGCCCTACATGCACCCTGTAGCAACTACAGGGTCAAGGCCATGGCGCAGGCACCCCCCATGACCATCGGCGACCTGGCCGCGGCGACGAACACCCGCGTCGAGACGGTCCGGTGGTACGAGAAGATGAAGCTCCTGCCGGCGCCGGAAAGGTCGGCGGGCAACTACCGTCTCTACGGTCCGGAGCACCTGCGCCGCCTGAGCTTCATCCGGCGGGGACGGGACCTCGGCTTCACGGTCGACCAGATCCGGGAGCTTCTCGCCATGGCCGACGACCGCGACCGGTCCTGCGCCGAGGTCGACACCATCGCCCGCGCCCACCTGGCGCAGGTCGAGCGCAAGCTGGCCGACCTGACCCGGTTGGCGCATGAGCTGCGTGACGTCATCGGTCAGTGCGGCTGCGGGTCCGTCGCCGACTGCCGCATCATCGAGGCTTTGTCTCCCCACGGGGATCCGTCCTGAGGATGGATCGGCCCCGTCGGCATCAGGTGGAAGTGCGTCCTCCCGCCGATGTTGCAGAGGCAGTACAGAACGTAGACGCAGGCCGGGATGGCGATGAGGGCCAGGGCGAACGCCCGGCCGGCCGCGCGACGGACGTGGGGCCTGACGCGGCGTCGGCGACGTGGGCCGCCGCCGCCCCAGTCGGCGATGGTTCGGGCGACCTTCTTGCTCATGCCGACCCTCCTACTCGGCGGCGCGGAGATGCGGTTGGACCGGCTTGGGCCGATCCTTCCTCTCGGGGGCGACCGCACCGGCGAACCTGGCATAGAGGGCCGGCAGGACCACGAGGGTCAGAAGGGTCGCCGAGATGAGGCCGCCGATGACTACCGTCGCCAGGGGGCGCTGGATCTCTGCCCCGGTCTCGGTCGCCAGCGCCATCGGTACGAACCCGAGGGATGCCACCAGCGCGGTCATCGCCACTGGACGGAGCCGGGTCATGGCGCCCTCCATGATGGCCTCGCGCCTTGGCCGTCCCTCGGCGATGAGCTGCTTGATATAGGTCAGCATCACCAAGCCGTTGAGCACCGCCACCCCGGACAGGGCGATGAAGCCGACGGCCGCGGGCACCGAGAACGGCATGCCCCGCAGCCATAGGGCGGCGATGCCCCCGGTCAGCGCCAAAGGAACCGCGCTGAACACCAGGAGCGCGTCCCGGGCCGAGTTCAGGGCCGAGAACAGCAGCAGGAAGATCAGGAAGAAGCACACCGGGACGACCACCATCAGGCGCTGGCGGGCGGAAGCCAGGTTCTCGAACTGTCCGCCCCAGGTCACGTAGTAGCCGGCCGGGAGCGACACCCCCGAGGTTACCTTGTCCTGCGCCTCGGCCACGAGCGAGCCGATGTCGCGGCCCCGCACGTTGGCGGTGACCACGACCCGGCGCCGGCCGTTCTCGCGCGAGATCTGGTTCGGGCCCTCCGTCACCGAGAAGCTCGCGACCTGCTTCAGGAGCACGGACGCGGCGCGCCCGTTCGGTCCGGGAGGTAACGGCACCGGGATGTTCTCCAGGGCCTCGCGGTCCTCGCGCACCTTGTCGTTGAGGCGCACGACGATGGGGAAGCGCCGGTCGCCCTCGAAGACGACGCCCGCCTCGCGGCCCCCGATGGCCGCCCCGATGACGTCCTGGATCGCGGACGTGCTCAGGCCCAGGCGGGCCGCCTCGGCCTTGTTGATCCCGATCTCCAGGAACGGCAGCCCAGCCGTCTGCTCGACCTTCACGTCGTCCGCGCCCTCGACCCCGCGCAGGATGCCGGCGATCTGGTTCGCGGCCGCGGTCATCGCGCCTAGGTCATCGCCGAAGACCTTCACGGCGAGGTCGCCGCGTGTGCCGGCCAACAGCTCGTTGAAGCGAAGCTGGATGGGCTGGGAGAACTCGTAGACGTTGCCCGCGAGCGCCCCGAGGGCCTTCTCGATGCTCTCCTGCAACTCGGCCTTGGACAGGTCCGGGTCCGGCCATTCGGCTTGCGGCTTCAGGATGACGAAGGTGTCCGACGAGCTCGGCGGCATCGGGTCCGAGGCGACCTCGGCGGTCCCGGTCTTCGAGAAGACGTAGGCGACCTGGGGGAACCGGCCGATGGCCTGCTCGACCTTCAGCTGCATCGCCTGCGATTGCGACAGGGACGTCGACGGGATGCGCTGGGCGTTCAACGCGATGCTCTTCTCGTCGAGCTGCGGGATGAACTCCTGCCCCAGACCCCTGAACAGGATGCCTGCCCCGACAAGCAACACCAGGGCGACCGCGACGAACAGCATGGGCACGCGCAGGGCGGCCCCGAGGACTGGGCGGTAGGCGGCCTTGATCGCCCGGACGAAGAGGTTGTCGGTCTCGGTGACCTTGCCGGTGATGACGATGGAGATCATCGCCGGGACGAAGGTGAGCGACAGGACGAAGGCCGCGACCAGGGCGATGATGACGGTGAGCGCCATCGGCTCGAACATCTTGCCCTCGACCCCGGTGAAGGTGAGGAGCGGCACGTAGACGAGGATGATGATGGCCTGCCCGTAGAGGGAGGGCTTGATCATCTCCTCGGCCGAGGCCCGCACGGTGGCGAGGCGCTCCTCCAGGTCGAGCTTTCGCCCGAGTTCCCCTTGGCGTTCGGCGAGATGGCGAAGGGCGTTCTCGGTGATGATGACTGCCCCGTCGACGATGAGGCCGAAATCGAGGGCCCCAAGGCTCATCAGGTTGGCGCTGATGCGGCCCTGGACCATGCCCGTCATGGTCATCAGCATCGCCACCGGGATGACGAGGGCCGTGACGATGGCCGCGCGGATGTTGCCGAGCAGCAGGAACAGGATGACCACGACGAGGGCCGCGCCCTCGGCCAGGTTCTTGGCGACCGTCCGGATGGTGGCCTCGACCAGGACCGTGCGGTTGAGGACCGTCTGGACCTCGACGCCGGGCGGGAGCGTGCGCCGGATGCCGGTCATGCGCGCGTCGACCGCGGCGGCGACGGTGCGGCTGTTCTCGCCGATCAGCATCAGGGCGGTGCCGATGACGACCTCCTGCCCGTCCTCGCTGCCTGACCCGGTGCGCAGATCGCGCCCGATCCGCACCTCGGCGACGTCGGAGATGCGGACCGGCACGCCGCCGCGCGTGGTCACGACGACGGAGCCAATGTCCTCCATGCTCTCCAAGCGGCCGGCGGCGCGCACGACGTAGCCCTCGCCGTTGTCTTCCAGGTAGCGCGCACCCTGGTTGGCGTTATTAGCCTCCAGCGCCCGCCCGATGTCGGCGAAGGACAGGTCGAGGGCCGTCAGCCTCATCGGATCGGGCTGGACGTGGTACTGCTTCTCGAAGCCGCCGATGCCGTCGACGCCGGCCACGCCCGGGACGGTCCTCACCTGTGGGCGGATGATCCAGTCCTGGACCGTGCGCAGGTAGGCCGTGCGTTCGAGCTCCGTCGAGAGCCTCTGGCCCTCGGGTGTGAGGTAGCTGCCGTCCGGCTGCCAACCGGGTTTGCCGGGCTTCGAGACCTTGCGCTCAGCAGGTTTCGCGTAGTGCACCGACCACATGTAGATCTCGCCCAGGCCCGTCGAGATCGGCCCCATGCGCGGCTCGACCCCGGACGGCATCGCCGCCTCGGCCTCCTGAAGACGCTCGGCGACCTGCTGGCGGGCGAAGTAGATGTTCGTCGCCTCGGAGAAGACGGCGGTGACCTGGGAGAACCCGTTCCGGGATAGCGAGCGGGTGTATTCCAGGCCCTTGATGCCTGCGAGCGCGGTCTCGACCTGATACGTGATGATGCGCTCGATGTCGTTCGGCGAGAGCGAGGGCGCAGTGGTGTTGATCTGCACCTGGTTGTTGGTGATGTCCGGCACCGCGTCGATGGGAAGCTTCGTCAGCGAGAACACGCCGAACCCGGCCGCGAGCAGCGACAGGAGCACCACGAGCCAACGCTGGCGGACGGAGAAGTCGAGGATCTTCGAGATCATGGCGGCCGCCCTCAGTGGTCGTGGTCGGCTTCGGCCTTGCCGAGCTCGGCCTTCAGGACGAAGGAGTTGGCCACCGCGACCTCGTCGCCGGGCTCCAGGCCGGCGACGACCTCGTAGGCATCGTCGTCCGCCTTGCCGAGGGTCACCTCTCGCTTCGAGAAGCCCTCCTCGGTCCGCACGAACACCACCTTCTCGCCGCCGATGGTCTGGATGGCGGACTTCGGCAGCCGCACCGCGACCTTGTCCTGGGCGATCTCGATCTCGGTCGTGACGAAGGTGCCCGGGCGCCAGGACATGTCCTTGTTCGGCAGGGCGACGATGACCCGGGCCGAGCGCGTCTCCGGGTTGAGGATCGGGCTGACGAAGACGACCTTGCCCTCGGGGCGGGGAGCGTCCTCGCCCCCGACGATAGTCACCCTGGCGCCCTCGCGGACCTTGGACAGCTCGGTGGTGGGGACGGGGAGCTCGATCCAGAGGGAGGAGAGGTCGGCCACGGTATAGACGTCGGCCGGGTCCCCCTCGCTGCCGACCTTCGTTCCGACGTCGACCTTGCGCTCCACGATCCGCCCCGCGAGGGGGGACCTGAGCTCGAAGCGGCGAAGCGACGACAAGTTCGGAGTGGTTTCGTCCTTCTTGGCCGCGGCGGCGACCTCGGTCGCGTTCAGCCCGAGGGCCGATAGCTTCTGGCGGGAGAGATCGACCCGCAGGCCCGCCTCGGAGTAGGCGGCCTTCGCGTTCAGGAAGGCCGATTCCGCCGAGATCCTCTTGTCCCAGAGGGCCTGCTGCCGGTCGAAGTTGGTCTTTTCCAGATCCGCCTTGACCGTCGCGGTGAGGAAGTCGCTCTTGGCATCCGCGACCTCGCGGCTGTCCAGGACGGCGACGATCTCGCCCTTGGCGACGTCCTCGCCGAGACGCTTGCGCATCTCCGCCACTGTCCCGGCGACCCGCGCAGGCACCCGGGCGATCCGGTCGGCGTCCTGGGTGATGGTGCCGGGCACCAGGAGATGGCGCGAGAGGATGCCGCCCTCGACATGCGCCAGCTTGATGTCCTGCTCGGCGGCCTGCTCGGCCGTCATCTTGATCTTGCCCTCGCTTGCCTCGTCGTGGCCGTGCGCCTCGCCCTCGGCGTGTTTGTGGTCGCCGTCGACCTTGGTGGCCTGCGCCCCGGTCACGGCCGCGTTGGTCGCCGGAGTCTTGGCCGCGGTGGAGGACAGGCCGGCGGCGGCCAGCGCGCCCCGCACGGTCTCGGACACGCGGGGGACGGCACCGCCGATGGCGACGCCTATGGCCAGGAGGGCCACGGATATGATTGCACGCATGGAAGGGAGGCCGTTCGCATAGGACCGCGGTCACCGCCTGGGGCTGGGTCGACGGTCCGGTTCAAGTCAAGCTCGCTCAAGGAGCCGGCATCCGCTGGGATGTCCGGTCTGCATCCGCCACGGCCGTGGCGGTGCCGCCTCAGGCGCGAGGGGGCCTTGGAAGGCGACCGGCGGAGATCGAGGCTACGGTGACGTCGGCCGTGGCATAGGACGGGCGTCCGGCGGTGGCGATCGGAATCCCGGGTGACGCCTCGATGCCAATGGCCAGATGGCAGCCGCAGGTCGCATGGCAGGCCGGGCACCCGTCGGGCTGGTCCGGCGCACCCTTATGCGAGGACGTGGCGAACGCGGGCGCGTGATCAGGAAGGCGATGGGCGTCGGCGGAGGAAATCGCACAGGGCGCCATGAGCGCCAGGAGGAGGACGAACGACAGCAGGCGGACGGCGGTCGCCCACCAGCCGCGCGACGCCTCGTAGGCCCTGATCGGGAATCCCGCGCTCATGACTGCCTTATGGACGATCCGGAGGCGCTCGTACATGCCGGACGGGCGTCCCAGGGCGCCTATCCGAATGCCGACATGCTCGGGGGTGCGTCCGCGGAGACGTCGCCCCCCTCTGCGTCTGGGGTCGCCGTAGCGTCGCGATTCCCGGCCGCCCGAGCAGGTCGGCGAGGAGCGGGACCGGGCATCGGACATGCTGCGCACCTAGTTTGGAACCGGTCCTGGCGATCGTCCGACAAGCCGAAGATGGAGCTGGGTTAGGCACGGGCGGCCCCTTCCACGAAGGGACGGAACCGCGCACCGGCCCATGCGTAAAACCCTCCAGGCCACGCTTACCGGGGATCAACCAAGGGAGCCGGGCCGCCAGCCTCAGCAGAATGCCGCGGTTGAAGTTCGGGTAGCATGGTGCTACCTCTTGGAGGCTGGATGACGCCGCACAATCCCCTGGCAAAGGTCCGCGCGCTCGCCGCCGACGAGGAGGCCTGTTCGTTCTTTTCTCCCGTCCTCGAAGAGCTCAGGACCCGTAAGCTCGACACGGACGACCTGCGGGCGATCATCCAGACGGAATTGGGCGAGGCGCACTTCAGCAAGTCCGAGCCGACGCGAAGACACCACCCGACCACCGTGTCGGACTACTACTCGATCTGGGTCGACGACTGCGCCGACTGGATGTTCCTGAAGCTGCTGGTCACCGGCGCTGACGTCCTGGTCGTCACCTCATTCAAGAAGGATATCGATCGATGACGATGGAGGCCTGCCAAGCCTGCGAGGCGATCGCGGTCTGCGAGCGCGTCGAGCCCTTCGTGGTCGAACGGTCGGGGAAGAGCCTCGCCATCCAGGACCGTCGCATGGCCTGTGCCGAATGCGGGAACGTCAGCTATCAGGGCTCTCAGATCTCCGAGCACGAGCTCGCCGTCGCCAACGCCGTGCGAGAGATGGACGGGCTCCTGTCCGCCGCCGAGCTCAACGCCATCCGCCTCAAGTACAAGCTCCGCCAGGCCGACATGGAACAGATCCTCTCCACCGGCCCGAAGACCTGGACCCGCTGGGAGCGCGGCAAGGTTCCTCAGAGCAAGGTCGCCGACCGCTACATCCGAGCCCTAGCCCGGGACCCCTACCTCGCCCGCCGCGAGATGCTTGCGGCCGGGGTCGTAAACCCGGAGGCCGAGGGCGTCTTCGCCCAGATCGAGCTTGACGATCGCAAGCGCGCCCACGCCGTCATGCGCGACGCCCTCGGGCGGCGCACCGAGATCGACCACGAGCGCTTCGCCGCCCTCGCTGCCGACGCGGCCTTCGACGCCTTCCACGGTAACCACGCGAACCCGGAAGCCGTCGCCGCATGAGCGAGAAGCCTCCCATGGGCGTGCTCCACCACCTTCCGCCGAGGAAACCCCTCGCGGATATGGAGGATTTCCGGCGCGACGTGGGAGAGACCATCGCGGCACAGTTCCGGGAGCAGAACGAGATCCTCCGCGCCGAGCGCGGTGAGCATCTAGCGCGTGTCCGGGAACAGGATGAGCGCCTCCAGCGGCAAGGCGAGCTCATTGAGCGGCTCACCCGCGGCGTCGAGCTCCTCGTCACCGAGATGCACGGCGTCCGGACCGGCAAGGCGGAGGAGGCCTTCGCCCGCGTCGGCGGCGAGAGCGCCGCCCCGGACCTGCCCACCGTCTCCGCGGAGTCCGCAGTGGTCTACATCTGTACCGCGGGCAGTATCGGCCGGAAGCTCGACTTCCGCGCCAGCGAGATCGGTACCCTGCTCGGCGCCAAGGGCCTGCGCTGGGCGGGCAACGGCGCCTACCAGGAACTCGGACGCGAGGTCGGCCCGAACCATACCAAGTTCTGGCACCGCGACGTCCCCGCCCGGCTCCGGCGCGTCCTGGACGAGAACAACCCAGCCCGCCACGGCATCACCGATCGCAGTGTCCTCGCGATCTTCCGCAAGTGGAGCGCCCGCCGGACCGGCGGCCCAGACCTCCTCGACAGCATCGAGGCGCTCAAGGCCTGAGCCCGGGCATCAGTTTCGGTGTGCCGCGGCGATTTGCTGTAACCTTGGTGACGGGGTTTTGATGAAAGCGCATCTAAGAAGCTATAAGCGTTGTCACGCGATCTATCTCATCGGATTGTATTGTACTTGTACATATCCATCCCGGACTAATTATCACGCATTCGCTACGCGAAACTCTCAACGAGAGATAATAATGGCATGATAGGTATCGGAAGCGCAGAATTCTACAAAATATTTCACGAGGAAATAGAAAAACCTCGAGTATTTGCTGATATAAATCAGCTTGCGCCGTCCGACATCGAACTCAGAATTCGCGCAATCTTCACTGGGCATAATTTTGATTTGGATGCTGTCGGCTTCGTACAAGCCTGTATGTATCAGCGAGAACAGAAGCTACCTTTCATAAAAATTGGACCCAAGCGACTTACTGAAGATGTTGACCTACTCGTTAAGGCCGTCGCATTCGGAATAGTTGACTGTCAAGAAATATCAACTGATCTCAGATTTAGTCTGTCAAGACCAGAGTCGAATCTGTATGTAAACGGATTTCCTGCATGTTGTTTGAGAGATATAAATCGGATGCACGATGACGATCAAGATATGGATCACTTAGAATTCACACGATTACACGGAGCAGCCGTGCTCGATCAAATCCAGCCTGTCATTCGTGATTTAAAAACATATTGGGGGAAGGAACCTCTCAATAAAAGCGTCCTGAAAAAGAGGTTGTTTTTACCAATAAAATATCAAACAATTTCAGATATTCTCGAAACTGTCCCCGGTGAAATCATGCAAAGTTCACTAAGAGGACAAATTGAAAGGGCAGCATATGTAAGACATGAAAGATTGAGACTGCTTAGGAGCCCCCGGTTACCTTCGATAGACGATGAAAAGGCGATTTTTGATATTTGAAAAATTGCCTGTTACACTGATCGGCGCGAACTACAAACGGCCGGAAGTGAACAGAAGCCGGGGCTGGCTCAATAGCCGGGAAGTCAGCCGACGACGCTGGTTCCCATCGCGTCGGGAGCCTTCAGGTCACACGACTGCATCCCGTGGGGCGATCACGTTAATTACGCGGCCTCGAAGGGCGGCACGACGACGCTGATGTGCACCCTCGCCCAGGAATTCGCCCCGCGCGGGTTGCGCGTGAACGCCATCGACCCGGCGCCGTGAGGACCGGCATTAACGCGGGCCAGATGCAGGGTAAAAATCTGCGCAGTGCGGTGTCGCAGATCCCGTATGGTCGCATCGGACGGGTCGAGGACATCGCCTCAGCCATCGCGTTCCTAGCCTGCGACCTGTCCGACTACATCGTCGGCGACACCCTTCTCGTCGATGGTGGGACGACCACTCCTGGCACGATGCCTATCGGCGGTAGGCCGGGGCCCGTACCTCCAAATCCGATTGATAGGTGAAAACCGTTAAGGCGCATCAGGGCTCGTCGCGGCCTGCGATGTTCCGGTCGGCATCCCGCTCGAAGGTCGAGGTGGTCAGCGCGTCGGGGATCCGCTCGGCGATCATTAGAAAGGGGCCTTGCATGGTGTCGGGGGCTAGCAGGGCCAGGCTGCCGCGGCGGAGGGCGCCGTCGATCTCAACCAGGTGGCCGCGGCACCTACTGCGGTAGGCGACGATGACAGAAGGCCGTCAAACGCCCTTTTGCTGCTCACGAAGCTGGTCCACCCAGGCCCTCAGGTCCCCGACGGCCTTGAGCAGTTCGTCTGGGCGCAGGGGAGCAGCGTTCCGCCCGGGAGATGGATCGTGGGCTTCCGTCTGATCGCAGCACCGTTTGAAGCCGGCGGCGAAATCCTCGACGTTGGCAACGGTCAGGCTCGCCACCTTTCTCAGGTCCTTGGTGCTGATGTAGTCGCGGTGCCTTTGGATGACGCAGTTGAAGGCCACCTCCTCAAGGGCCCGTTCCCACGTGCTTCGTAACCTGCTGAAGAAGTGGGAGGCCGCAGCCCCGTACTCATCATCCCGATTGTCGTCGTAGAGGACCTTGGCCGCCCGTGCGTCCTTCTCAAGAGCGTCGAGGCGCTCCCGGACCTTAGCCCCGATCCAGGGCAGTCCCTGGTTCACGACGCCCGCGCCGGCAGAGGTGTGGGTGAGCGAGATCAGGGAGACCGGGATCCTGCCGTCGATTGACAGCGCATGCAGGTCGTTCAGGAAGACGAGGTCATGCGTGAAGACGATAATCTGCCGGACGCCCCCTTCCTCGACCAGCCGCTCGGCGACCTTGCGCCGCCACCGATGGTCCAGCGAGGAGACCGGATCGTCGAAGACCAGCGTCGATCCATGAGCCGCGGTAGCGAGCTCGGTCAGGAAGGCGGCCAGGGCCACGCAGGTCTGCTCGCCCTCGCTCAGGATCTCGCCGACCTTCGCCCTCTCGTTGGCGAACAGCCGGACCTGGTACTGCGGGGAGCCGTACCTGCCGCCCGAACGGACGATGTCGACCCTCACCCTGTGGGCGGCCAGCTTCTGGATTTCTTCCTGAAAGCGATCGCGGACCTTCGGCGTGATGACCTTGTCGGCGATCGTGTTGCCGAGCGTCGTGATGGCATTCGTCGCCATCTCGGACAGGCAGTCCTTCAAACCCGCCAGCTCGCTCAGCCGTGCCACCTCGATCCTCGCCTTCGGCAGCAGTGCCTCCAAGAGTGCGCGGTCACGCAACTCGTCCCGTTCCGCAACCAGCCGTACCCGACCGGCGGGATCGACCGCCGTCAGAAGCTCCTTGGCATAGGCCTGCGTATCATCCGCAAGAGTCGTCAGCGTGCCGATGATGCCGGCCGCAACCACGGGCATTGGACCCGCCCCGCGGTCGGCGAGTGCCCGCGTGCAGATCCATCGCCGAAGCCGGACGGTCGCCAGCCCGCGCAGGATCGCGGCGGCGACATCTGGATGGGTCACCGACAGCTGGCGGCGCAGCGGAAACCCGGACATCCGCAGCGACAGACCCGACAGCTTCCCCAGGGCTTCCTCGTAGGCGACCTCGGCCTTCCGCGCCTCGCGCTCGCTGTCGGCCTTCACAAACTCCTCAAAGGTCAGCTTCAGATCCCCGGTCCCTTCGGAGATCGGCTGGTGGCAGAGCACGCAGACCGCTTCCGCGTCCGTCCGCGGGAAGTCGTGCCCCTCGTAGGCGACATGCTCCGAGTAATGCCGCGCCGCGTCCCATAGGGCTCGCCAGGTCGCCTCCCCGACCCCCTTCAGGGCGCTTCCGCCGAAGGCGCGTTCGGCCGCGAGCGAGGCGGCGGAGCGTTTGGAGCGGGCGGTCCCGGCGAGCGCCGCAAGCTGCGCGAGCTCCGCATCCGACACCGCCCCGAAGACCCTATCAAGCTCCTCGGAGAGGCGGCGTACGGCCCGGGCCAGCTCGCGCTGCTCCCCTGAGGCCCGGACCAGGTCGCGGGCCAGGTCCTCCTCAAGCCGGCGAAGCCTTGCGCGCTCCTCCGCTGACAGGTTCGACAGCTTTTCCAGGGGTCCGAGGTCGGTACCCGGAGCGAGCGCGCCGAGAAGCCGCCCGACCCGGGTCCCAGACCCGAACGCGGGTTCCGTGAACGCCGAATCCCGCGCCTGCTCAAGCGCCCCCTGTTCCGCCGTCAGCGCCGTGCGGATCGCTTGGCAGACACCGGCGAGCTCATCGGGGATGTCGAGCCCGAACGGACGGAACGCGACCTCGTTCCTCTCGCGCACATGGACCATTCCGCATTCGCGGTCGAAGACGCTGACGCTGGAAAGGATGGCGTGGGGAGAGCCCGCGTCGGTCCAGGCCAGCGGCGCGATCGGATCGCCCGATACGACGCATCCGATCGTGGCGGATCCCGCATCGGCACCGCCGCCGAAGGCATTCGGCAGGATCTCGCCGGGGGAACGTGCCCGGCACGCCCGCTTCAGGATGCGGGCATACCCGGATTTTCCTACCCCGTTGTCGCCGTAGACGATCGTAATTCCATCGGGTTCAAACGAGAGTTCCTGGCCGGGAGCGAGCCGATTGACGCCCATGACATCCCTGATCGAGGTCAGCGCTACCTTCTCACCGGCGGTGGCCATGGACGGAACATGCTCGGCGCCCAAGGGCGACGGTGTCACCTCGATACCGGGAAAGCCACATCCCCTCTTGCAGAGCAGTGCAAGCTCTTGGTGATCGTCGGCGTCGAGGGTGCGCTTGGCCACTATGCGACGTAGGGCGTCCCGCTGCCAGTCAGGCTTATTCCTCGACCATTGCAGGATGATCTCGAAGACCGAACCCGTCGCCGCCATCGAGACTCGTTCCCCCGCACGGGTTCGAGCTTAGCAGCAGAACCCTCGGATCCGTAAGGGGCGCCGGCGGCGTCGCTGGCTCCGACCCGTCAGTCCTCGGGACGCCGCCTGTAGGCCTTGTCCACTTTGTTGGAGAAGTTCCCGTGGCTCAAGCGCATCTCTATCTTCTTGCGTGGCAATAGAGCGTCAATGGCCTTCTTGGTGGAGCGCCATGCTACTCAAGCTCCGTCGACTAGTGCACTGACTCAGACGGATGGTTCAAGGGTTCGGTTGAGAGCGTCGAAGATGGCAGCGGCGGGTTTGGTCCAGACGAAGGGTCTGGGCCTTTGGTTGTGCTCGACGATGTAGCGTTTGATGGCCGCCTGCAGGTCGACGAGTCCGGTGAAGGTCCCGCGTCGCAACCGGCGGCGTGTGAGGGCGGAGAAGAAGCCCTCGACGGCGTTGAGCCATGAGGCCTATGTCGGGGTGAAGTGGAAAGTCCATCGCGGATGGCGGGCGAGCCAGGCGCGGACCTTCGGGTGCTTGTGGCTGCCGTAGTTGTCGAGCACCGCGTGGATCACCTTGCCCGCCGGCACGGCGGCCTCGACCGCGTTCAGGAAGCGGATGAACTCGCCATGGCGATGGCGCTGCATGCAGCGGCCGAGCACGGTGCCCTCCAAGACGTTCAAGGCGGCGAACAGGGTTGTGGTGCCGTGACGGCTGTAGTCATGGGTCTGGGCGGCGGGATGCCCTGGTCCGAGCGGCTGGTCGGGACGGGTGCGCTCCAGGGCCTGGATCTGGCTCTTCTCGTCGATGGAGAGCACGACCGCATGGGCGGGCGGATCCATGTAGAGGCCGACCACATCCTCGACCTTCTCGGCAAAGGCCGGATCGTGGGATCGTTTGAAGGTGCGAACCCGATGCGGTTGCAGGCGATGCGCCTGCCAGATCCGCTGCACGGAGCGCAACGAGATCCCGGTCTGCTGGGCGACGGCGCGCCCGGTCCAGTGGGTCACCTCGCCGGGGGGCTCCGAGCAGGTCAGCGCCAGCACCTTGGCCACCGTTCGGGTCGGATGGGGTGGGATGCCTGGCGGGCGGGTCCTGTCGCGCAGCAAGCCTTCGACGCCCTCCTCAGCAAAGCGCTGCTGCCAGCGTCAGACGGCGGGCCGACTGACACCGGCCTGCCGGGCCACGTCCTGTACGTTGAGACGCTCGGCCGAGAGCAGAACGATACGGGCCCGCAGGATGTGTTTGAGGGGCCGTGATCGATCCCCGGCGATCTCGGTCAGCTGTGACTGGGCGGTGTCATCGAGGAGCACGCAAACGGTCTGAGCCATCGCACAGACTCGCACACGTCACCCACCACGTGAATCCTCTGATCGCGTCAGTGCACTAGGTCGCCCGCGCCCAAGCCGCCCGGGCCATTTAGCCACTGACCGCCTCCTCGGCATCCGGAGCGACCGCATCATCGAGCGCTACGACGCCGCCCGGGGCGCGGCGATCGCCGATCGGGCCCGCGACGGGGTGGCCCAGCAGATCGCAGTCTCCCACGCCGGCACCATCGAGGCCTTCTGCGAGCGGGTGAAGCCGGCCGCCCCATCCGCCAAGCCTTGCCGCCTCAGCTACCCCGAGGGGATGAAGGACAGCCACGTCCGGACGGAGCTCAGGGCAGGGCACCTGGCGGGCTGGCATTGGGCCCGGCTCTGCTCCGTGGCCGACGCGATGGGCTGCGATCTCGAAGTGACGCTGAAGCCGCGCTCCAAGGGCTGAGAACCCCTCCGAAGGGGCGTCGCGTCAGTCGAGTGTTTTCGACCAGGCCATCTCCTCCCCCCGTTACTCCTATCCGGTGTAACGCGGGAATTGCGAACTCCCGGACCTCAGGGATCCAGTCCGAGGCGGGCCGCGAGGGCGGTCGCGACGGCCTCGCGCCGGTAGACGACCGCCGGCTTTCCGGCCGCGATGGCCCGTTCCGTGCGGGCCTTGAGCGCGGCGGCCGCCGCCAGCAGAACCCTTCCCGCGTCGATCGGGCTCGCGAGGCGGTACCCCTTGGGCGCGCCTGCGATGACGACCGCCAGCCCGTCAGCGATCGCGCGGTCGAGCGTCGCCGGGTCGGGCGCGCCCGCCTCCGCCGCCCGGGCGCGGGAGGCCGCCTTGACGGCGCGGTTTGCCTCGCGTGCACGGGCGGCCGAGGATGAGGTGCGGGGTGCGGTCATGGGCGTAGGATGCCGTGACGAGGTGCAAGGCACCATGACATGTCACGGCATCGGCACTCGCTCGGCACTCCCTCGTGCGCACGTCGTGCTGAGCTCAGCATTTCCTCAGCATATTTTTGGGCGTTTCAGTCTGCATGATCGGCGATTCATCAAGAGCGAAATCGCGATCCGTTCAGGACGCATGCTGCAGCCCCCCCGGAAACGGGGTGTTCACCATCCCATGTGGATCCACGTGGCACCGGGTTGACGGGGAGTCCCGCCCAGGCGCGAATTGGGCGGTGAGATCCGCCCCGCCAGGAGAGACGCCCATGTCGCACCAGACCCGCAGCTTCGCGATCGACAGCAGCATCCGCGTTGGCCAGGGCCTGGCTCTCGGGCACTCCGCGATCCAGGGTGCCTTCGACGGCCTGCGCGCTCGGCAGGACACGGACCGGCACGCCGTCTCGCGCCTCGCCGGCCGCCTCGGGCAAGCCCGCCGGGATGCCGTCGCGGTCGAGGCCGAGGCCGATGCCCTTGCCGCTGAGGCCGCCGAGCTCCGCCTCCTCCTCGGGGCCGCCCTGCAGCGCGCCGCGGCGGCCGAGGCCCGGGCCGAGCGGGCCGAGCGCGCGGTCGTCGCCGCCGCCCGGCGCCAGGGCCTCGTCTAGCCTCAAGCCCCCCCAGACATGCGAAGGGCCCGCCGGGATGACCGGCGGGCCCTTCGTCGTTCGGTCGCTGACACGTCACATGCGGCAGGCGGCGACGCGGGCGTGGGCCTCGGGGGTCTCCAGGAGCCTGTAGGCCTCCTCAATGACCCTCTTGTCGTCTGCGTCGTACTCGCCGGGGCGAGGCTTCGGGGCCTCGGCATCAAGGCGCGCCTGAAGGGACGGCATCAGGGGCAGGCCCCCATGGATCTCCGAGAGGGACTCGGCGCGGAGATGCTGCTCGACGCGGAACGCGGGCACGAATGCCAGATTGCACCGGGCGCCAGTGTCGAGGCCGGCGAGCCAGGATGCGACGTCCCGCGGGAGCGGGGCGAGATCCCTGCCGGAGCGGCCAGTCGGGTCCATCGCGGCTCGGTTGTGCGCGATAACGAGCTCTCCGAGGCCAAGCGCGACCGGGCGCGGGCCGGCCGCGGCGCGGTTGTCGTTGGCCAGGGCGACCTCGGCGACGTCGGACGCGTGGACGGCCGGACGGGGCAGCAGGGCCCCGAGGACACCGCCGATCCCGGAAGCCGTGAGATCCAGCCCCCGAGCCGGGCCCTCCAGGCCGGCTCCGACGGCGGTAGCGGTGCGGTCGACCGCGGCCTTCGCGACGCCGGCGACGCGCTTCACGTCCCCGTACAGGGACACGGCGGCCTCGCGGGCGTCGCCAAAAATGGCGGCGATGAGAGCGGCGATGAAGGCCAGGATTTTCTTGAGGTCGATCATTGCGGGACTGCCTAAGTTGAACTGAGGGAGACGGAGAGACAGGGGCGAGGGTATCGTCAGGCCGGGGCTAGCAAGTCGCCAGCTGGGAGGCGGCGCCGGCCTCGGCGCACCGGGGCCTCGCCGAGGGCGCGCTCGCAGAGCTCGTCGGGCAGCTGCAGCCTGTGCTGATAGATCAGCGCGAGCCCGTGGGCGGCCTCGCCCCGGTCGAGGACCTCGCGCTCGGCGAGGACGTGACCGCTCCAGGTCGTGGTCTGGCTGAAACCCTCGCCGTTCTGGATGGCGGCCCAGTCCTCGTCGAGGGAGGCGAGGTAGCGCAGCCCCTCCAGGGTCGCAGCGCGCACCGCCGGGTCCTCTGACCGGGCGTAGAAGTGCGGCATCGCCGGGCGCCCGATCCTCTGCTCCGCGCGGACGCGGTTGGCCTCGGCGTTGGACAGCCAGCGCTCCGCACGCTCAAGATCGTAGGGCCCCCATTCGGCCCGGTGCGCGGTCTCGGCCGCCTCCGTCAGGGACCGGCCGAACTGCCAGGGTGCCGCCCCGACGAGCGCCTGAAGCCGCTCGCGAATCGGTCCCGCCATCTCGTCGACGCGAGCCTGCGCGGCGAGCCGGCGTTCCTCGGCCCGAGCGTTGGCCTCGTCACGGGCGGCGCGGGCCTTAGCGATTGCGGCGTCGGCCGCCGCCCTGAGCGCCGGGACGTCCACGTCCTCGGCCGAGATCCCCCACCAGCACGGCAGCAGGTTCGGGGTGCCGGCGCGGTCCGTCCAGGAGAAGACCGCCGCGACCATCAAGCCGCGCTCGGCTCGGTAGGCGTCCGAGAAGGTCTGCGGGGCCTCGTCCATGACGAAGAGCGCCATGGCGTGGCCGTAGCGGAGGCGCTCGCCGACGTGGCGCCAAGGGAAGCCGTCGAAATCGAGCGGGGGAGCGGTCAACCGGGGCATGGGGCGTGTCCACAGGGGAAATGGTTAACGCAAGATTATGCTCCGAAATAAGCCCGGCCAATAGTCTTGTTGACAAAGCTGGTGCATTGGCTGCATGTTGATCTGCGTTCGCTAGGAGACCCCCGGTGCCTCGTACCCCCATGCCCCTCCATCCCCACACTTGGTCGCCCGACCTGGTCGAGCGCGTCAAAGCGCTGTGGCTCGCCGGCGTGTCCGCCCGCTCCATCTCGGCCACGCTCGCCGCCGAGGGCATCGCCCGTAGCCACAGCTCGGTCATCGGCCGGATGCGGCGCGAGAACGTCAGCTTCCAGGGCCCCGGGGCCAGCAGGACCCCCCTTGCACGTAAGCCCCACGAGGGCCCGCGGAAGGCCCCGAAGGCCCTCGTGGTTAAGGCGCCGCCGCCCCCGCCGAAGCCCGCGCCCCGCCCGGCCGCATCGGACGTTCTCCTGCCGGAGTCCCGCCGCGTCTCGATCCTCGACGTCCGAGACGGGGTCTGCCGCTGGATCGCCGGCGATCCCCGTCTGGACCCGACGGCCTGCGGGCACCCGGCCGATCTCGGCTCGCCCTACTGCCCGGCGCACCGGACCGTCGCGCCGAGGTCGCGCGAGGCCGCCTACGTCCCCGCTTTCCGGAAGGCCGCCTGATGAGCCGCATGAGCGACCGTGCCATCGACCTTCAGCACAACCACCAGGTGATGGAGCCGGACGACGAGGACGAGGCGCTGCCCCCGCACCTCGATCCGGACCGCCTCGCCGCCGAGCACCGCGCCCACGTCGAGGCGCTGCTCACCGACCTCGCCAAGCCGGAGTGATCCCCGTGCCCGAGCAGCCCCCCGCCGACGAGTTCATGACCCTCTGGGATTACGTCCCGGATCCTGGCCCGATGGTCCGCGATCCGATGTGGCGCCAGATCGCGCTGCAGGAGCTCACCCGGCCGGCCGACTGGACGCCGCCGGTCCCCCTGATCCGGGAGGCGGCCCCCCTGCCGCCGTGCGCCCGCCTGACGGCCCTCATCGACGACGCGGGCGTCGGGCGCCGGCGGCCCCGCGACGTAGCCATCGTCGAGGCCGCGATCGCGAGGAGCCTGCCGGCCGACGTGCCGACGTTCGTCTCGGCGGTTCTCTCGGTGCGCCGGGACGGCGAGGTCCTGGTCACGCGCGTGCGCCTGTTCGATGGGGGCGTCGTCGTCCTGAGAGTGGACGGGGGCCCCGAGCCCCACGTGCGTGGGTGGGATCCCGAGGGCGAGGACAGGCGCGCCTTCCACTACGTCGACGGCGCGTGGACGCGCGTCGAGAACGCCTGTGTCGGGGAGGTCATCTGATGGCGGGCGGGATCCTGACCGGTTCCGGTCTCGACGAGCTGGTGCGCCAGATCGAGGAGCTCCGGACGAGGCGCTACGAGGGGGCGTTCGACGAGGGCCTTGAGGCAGGTACGCCGCTGGGCGAGGCCGGTGCCTACGCTCAGATGGTCGCCGTCTGCGAGGACGTCCTCTGGCTCTACGGGGTCTACGGGGACGGCGAGCCGGTGGACGTGCTCGGCATCGATCGGATCGTGGAGGACCTCCCCAGGATCAGGGAGGGACGTCGGGCCCTCGTGATCCCCCGCGACCCGGAGACGCCCTGGCGCGATGCGGGGGTCATCGTCCGCTACGGCCTGCGTGTCGACATGCTGGCGGCCGAGACGGGGCCCGAGGGGCAGCGCATGTGGCGCCTGCTGACACACGAGCAGACGTGGATCAAGTTCCGCGACGACGACGGGCGGACCCACTACATCCAGGTCCGCGGGCTCCCGCCGGTCCAGCAGGCCGCGCGGCACGCGTACGAGGCCGAGGTGCGCGAAGCGGAGGCGGTCGCGGCGGCGCTGAGGTCGGCGCGGCCACGCGGGCGGGTTGCCCGGTCGTACTTGGAACTCGACGCCGCTGTTGAGCCCCTTCTGCGCAAGCTGCTGGTGCTCGATCCGGACGCCCTCGTGGGGCACGCCCTCGTCAGGATCGGCGCGTTGCCGCCCGAGTTCCGCACGGCGCGGGTCGACGCGGCGGTCCCGACGCTCGCGGCGCACCACCGCCACGCCGGGTTCGACGTCGCGACGTGCTTGCACTGGCTCCGGGTGATCCGCCGCCGGGTGGCCGCGGTCGAGGCGGCGGGGCCCAAACCGCCCCCCTCCGACGATGCCGATGCCCTCGGTAGCCTCGCGTGGTGAGGCGCCGGATCCTCCCGGGCACGCGCCAAGGCTGCGCGTTCCACCGAACACAAGGACACCTGACCATGGCCACCAAGAAGAAGCCCGCCCCGACCCCGTCCGCTCCCCTGTCGATCACGTTCGACATGAGCATCACCGAGGCCCACAGCCTCGATCGCTGCGTGATCAAGCATGGGTATCTGGTGACGGCCAGTCCGCCGTTCACGGCGAGGGATGACGGGGACTCCCACCTCTCCCGCGATCCGGAGGACGAGTTCCTGGGGGAGATCCTCGGCGTCGAGGAGGGGCGGCTCCTGCTCTTCCGCCGGCGGGACCCGGACGCGTGCCCGGCCCATTTCGGATGGCGGCCGACCTTGGGGCGGCAGTACATCGTCTTTCGGTTTTCGGAATCCGACGACGGCGATGCGTCGGCGGAGCTCCTCGAGGACGATAGCGCCGAGGCCGTCGATGACGCGATGCGGCAGATCTACCGCCGGTACCGCCCGAACCGGACCTACACGCGGACGGCCGAAACGCTGGGACTTCGAGCATGTCCCAGTAACCATCCCCCGCCGTGTTAACCGCGGCCTCTATTTGCCGTTGCAGTCGAAGCCCCCTCGATTCAGAATCGCACCATGCTCAATTCGAAGCCCACATTCGTCCTTCACGCCGGCCCGTTCGACTTCTCGGACGGCGCCCGCGACGAGGCCTCCATGGCCGGTACGGACACGCTGATGTCGCTCGACGTCGCCGCGTGGGCCCCCGAGCTAGCGGACGCCCTAGGCTTCCCGACCTTCTCCACCGCGCAGCTGCGGGCCGCGACGCGTGCCCCGGATCCTCATCGACTGAAATCGATGCAGCCCGGACACGCGATCTACACGACCCGCCAATACCTGCTCGACTGGAGAAATACGTGGCTCGCCCCAAGCAACCCTCCCGCCTTGTCTTCGACCGGAAGCGACAGGTCTGGGCAATCGCAGACTTCATCGATGGCGAGCGCTACAAGCGCAGAACACGACACGGCCTTGCAGCTCGCGGCGCGGCTCAAGAGGAGCTCGCGCTCCACATCGCGGAGCAAGGGCGCCTAGCCCGAGAGCGGCTCATGGCCTCGCCGGATCACGACGACCCGGCGAATTCCAACCCCCGCCTGGTGTCCGTCGCCGCTTGCTTGACGTTCTACGGCGCCCGCATGGAGGGCACGAAGAATGCCGCCTTGGTCGGCCAGCACATCGTCCACCTACTTCGCATCCTGAGGGGCCTGACGCTGGCGCAGATCCGTGGATCGACGTGCCGCGACTACGTCGAGAAGCGGACGAGCGAGCGCTACACGAAGCCCGGCTGGAAGATCTCGAAGCCGATCTCGACGTCGACGGCCCGGCGCGAGCTCGGGACCCTGTCGGCCGCCATCAACGCCTGGCATCGGGAGTACAACCTCTCGTCGGTTCCGGTGCTCGAACTGCCCAAGGCCTCGAAGGGCCATCCGGACTGGCTGACCGAATCGGAGTTCGAGCGCCTCCTGAAGGCGGCCTCCGGGTTCCGCTGGTTCTCCTCAGACATCGCCACGCGCGAGCCGTACTGGCAGCCGATCGAGGGCCTGCGCCACGAGCCCGGCGACCAGCTGGTGCGGTTCCTCCAGATCGCGTTCTACTCGGGCACCCGGAGCGCGGCCGTCCTCGACCTGCGCTGGCGCAAGCACAAGGTCGCCGGGTACGTGGACTTCCCGACGGTGACGATGTTCCGCGAGGGCCCCGAGGCGCCGGCATCCCGCAAGAGGCAGCCCCCGTGCCGGATCCACGATCGCCTGCTCCCGCTCCTCAAGGAGTGGCGCGAGGAGGACCTGGCGGCCGGCGTGTCGCGCGTCGTCCATCGGAACGGTGCCGCCGTGAAGCGGGTCAGCAAGGGGTTCAGGATGGCCGCGATCCGGGCCTGCCTGGACCGGCGCGACATCGACGGGACGCACCGCGTCACCGACCTGTCGGCCGGCCTCGCCGCCGACCTGCCCGAGGAGGAGGAGGGCTACCTCTCGGAGGAGGCCGAGGGCGACGCCGACGAGATGGGTTGGCCGACGCCGCACATCCTCCGGCACTCCAGGGCAACGATCATGCTCCGCGCCGGCGTGCCTCCGGTGGAGGTGAGCGAGTACCTCGGCATGTCGCTGGCCATGGTCCTCAAGGTCTACGGCCACACGTCGAGCGCCTACCAGAAGGCGGCTGCGGCGGCCTGACGCGGAGCTTTATTTTTTACAAGCACCCCTTGCTTTCGGCCCCGTTGCTTGTATATTTACAAGCAACGGGGAGACGGTCTCCCCGAGGGAACCGCACCGATGTCCAAACTCACCGCCGCCAACGTCGCCCACAACCAGGCCGTCGAGCACGCCCTGAACGAAATCATCACCCAGTCCGACCTCGACACCGCGCTCGCCGAGATCGCGGCCCTCTCCGCCCCCACCGAGACCGCCACGGTCGACCTCGACGACCTCGGCTCCGATGCGATCGCGGTGCTGGGCGACGGCTCGGTCCTCTGCTGGGGCAATGAGCACAGGATCAACGGCCGCACGTACCGCGACATCGTCGTCGCCGGCGGCGCCGAGGACGGCCATGGCGTCATGAACGCCGAGCTCCAGGCCGAGATCTGGGAGGACTCCCAGGTCTGCGCCGACTGAGGGCGCGGACCGGCCGGGGGATCGCCCCCCGGCCTCAGGCGAGAACCCTACCCCCAGCACAGAGGATCCGGACATGGCCAGGATGGTGGACTTCGACAACGACGGCGTGGACTTCGACGACGGCCTGCGCCTGACGACCGAGGGCGAGTTCAGGTTCGACGGCAATTGGATCGTCCGGGTCGGCGTCTACCGCCGCTACGAGGGCGAGCGGGACTTCGAGCGCGAGGCGACCGTGCACGTGCGCACCGGCCCGACGGCCCGCACGATCGAGGCCTCCGTGCTGCGCAAGCGCGCCGAGCGCCGCCTCTCCGGCGACTGAGGCCCGCCCCTCGGGAGGGGTGAGAGACCTCCCGATCCCGGGCCTCAGGACCGAACCCAGCCCTTCCGGAAGGACCACACCCATGAAAGCTGCCATCCCCGCCATCGAGGCCGTGCTCGCCGCGTCCCCGTCCCGGGACGAGGACGCGACCGTCTACGCCATGTTCGGCGCCCTCGGCACGATCGACGCCGAGGGTCGGGCCGCCGCCAAACGCGCCTTCCCGGAGCACCCCGCCGTTGCCGCGATCCTCACGTTCGACTTCTGCACCTCCGACGACCACGCTACCGTCGCCGCCGCCCTGGAGCCGCACGCCGCCGCGGCACCGACGCTGCGCCAGTCGACCGAGGACGACGAGTGGACGGCCGCTGAGCGGGCCGTCTACGCCGCCAGGACCTTCGTCGGAGAGGTAGCTCGGATGACCGGCCACGGACGCGCCGGCCACGACCGCTGGGAGGCACGCGAGCACTTGATTGCGACTCTGCGAAACCTGCAGGTGCGCCATCTTGAGGAGGTCGCGTGCGATCGCATCGGCCAGTTCCCCGGGTACGACGTCCGCGGTCAGGGGTGGTGGGCGTGGGGCGCGCCGGGAGGCATGAGCATCCAAGTCCGCGTGGGTGGCAGGCCGATCCTCTCGCTCCCCGGAGACGTCACGCGCCGCGAGGTCGAGATGGCGATCCTCGGCTGGAAGGCCGGCAACGACCAGGGCCTGCACGAGGGCGCCGAGCGCATCCGCCGGGGGATCAAAAACCTCCTCGAAGTCGAGGCCGCCTGAAGCCTGCACCTCCACCGGCCCCCCATCACGGGGCGGCCGGTGTAGAATTGAAACGCCCGTCCTGCGCAGGAGCCCGCACCGTGTCCTTCGATTTCCCCAAGCCGATCCGCGAGGCCAAGGTCGACCTCTCGGGTTTGACCGAGGCTCAAATCCTCATCCGACGGGGCGTCATCAGCCTCGGCGAGCGAGCCTTCGGGCCGCGCTGGCAGAGCTTCTTCGCGACGGCGCTCTCGGAAGTTGCGGGCCGGCGCATCACCCAGGCGCAGGTGTCGCAGTGGATTTCGGGCTCCCGCCCCGTGCCCGATGCCCTGTTCGAGCCCACTCGGCGTCTCGCGATCCGAGCGGCCGAGGACCTGGAACGCCGCGCGGCCGAGATCCGGATGGAGTGGGCCCCGGCGGCGCCGGAGGAGGACAAAGCCGACCTCGCGACACTGGCCTGAGGGCGGGCCCTGCGTCGGAAGGACCAGGGACTAGACAAGCGTAGTCGAAAGTCGATATAGGGGGCTATGTCGACTTTCGAGGTACACCATGGCTGAGGACGTCCGGCTCTCCGACACGACCCTGCGCGCGCTCAAGTTCCTGCTCTCGGCTCCCCTTGAGGGGAGGTCGGGCGCGGAGATCAGCAAGTCCGCCCGCATCGGGTCGGGGACGATGTACCCCATGCTCGCCCGGCTGGAGACCGCCGGCTGGGTCGAGGGGAAGTGGGAGGAGGTGGAACCGAGCGAGGCCGGGAGGCCGAGGCGACGGTTCTACACGCTGACGATGGCAGGGCGCGCCCGGGCCCGTGCCGCGTTCGCCGAGTACCAGGTCGCGCCGGAAGGAGCCCTCGCATGGAACTCCTGATCGGGCTGCTCATGAACATCCTGGGCGCGGACCTCTACGACCGCTGCCCGAGGCTCGCCCGCTTCCTCATCCGCAAGGCGGCCGCCCGGCTGCCGGAGGGCAAGCGGGAGTCCTACGCCGAGGAGTGGTCATCGCACCTCGCCGACTGCGACACCAAGCTCGATCAGCTCCGGCATGCTCTCGGCTGCTGGTGGAGCGTCGGCGGGATCCTGAGGACCGAGCCGCAGCCAAAGCGGGCTTACAGCCTCGACGCGCTCATCCTCGGCTCCGGCCTCATGCTGGTCGGATCCACCGCGGAGGCGATCATGTCCGCGATGGCCGGCGCGCCCTGGCTGTACCTGGTGAGCTACCTGTTCCAGATCCTGCCGGGAGCCTTCGTCGTCGTCCTGGGGATCCGGATGCGTCTGAAGGATGGGCGGTACGTGTATATCTGACGCCCGGAGCGGGGTCCCGGAATGGCCCCGCAATTACGAAATCCGGCCCGCATGGCCGTGCATGGCGCTCGATCCAATCGAACGGCGTTGCATGGGAATTGACGGGCCGGACGCCGGTCCCTAGGAAAGTTGCGGCGGGGTGAGAGCCTTGCCAAGGTTGGGGTCGAGGGTTCGAATCCCTTCGCCCGCTCCAATTTAGGTACTGATCGAACTGCAAGAGCTGGCTCAGGCCGGCTTTTTGCGTTTCGGGACCGTCTTCGGAAATCGCGGCCTTTCATGATCGAGCCGGCCGTCGCGCCTCGTGCGTGTGGGCCGCGCCTTCCCGCTCGATCATCGCGGCGCGCGCGATGCGTCTTCGTTCAGAATGCCGCGCAGGGCTTTCCGCCGGGCAGCACGACTTCCTCGCGGCCGAGATAGGTCTTGCCGGCCCGCACCGGCCAGGTCTTGCTGACCACGAACGTCCAGCGGTTCAGGACGGGGAAGACGCCGAACACGGCGGTGTAGGGCAGGCGCAGCTCGGCCATCACCAGGCGGTCCCCGGGGCTTGCCGTTCCGGCCGGCGCGGGGCCGATCGTCGAGCCGGCCGCGCGCTGCGTGTCGTTGCGCGCGACGCTGGAGCAGACCTTCGCCACGGGGGTCGACCCGTCGAGGTAGATCCCGCCGGCGGTGAGCACGATCCCGGCACGGCCGAGGTCGTACGGGCTCGAGACGGCCTGTGCGGCGGCGTAGACGTCGGCGATGTCGGTCACGTCGGCGCGCGAGATCAGGTCCGCCATCGTCGTCGCCGCGAGCGAGACCCGGCGCCCCGTGGTGATCGCGCGCGGAAGCTCGATCGAGGCCATGAACATCAGGACCAGGATCGGGGCGATGAAGGCGAACTCGACGCCGCTGACGCCGCCTTCCGCACGCGCGAACCGCCCGAGGCCGCCCCGGCCCGCCGTCATTGGCAGGGCTTCGCGTCGTAGGCTTCCGCCCGGAAGATCACGGTCGAGACGAGGAGCTGGCGGTTGTCGGCGAGGCGACGCCCGGTGAAGTCGAGGAACGCGAACAGCCGCAGGATCGGGACGGCCGCGCGGATCGCGATCACGTCGTCCCCCGTCGGGCACTGGAACTGGGTACCGAAACTCTGCGAGACGGTCTTGGTCTGTGTGTCGTAGGGCTCGGACACCTGCGAGCCCTTGAAGGTATCCGCCCGCGTCACGTCGAGGCGGACGTCCCGGCAGGCGAAGAACAGGCTGGAATTGCCGCACATCAGCTGCCGCAGGCGCTGTGCCGGATCCGAGCCGTCGGCCCGGTCTTGGAACTCGCCCGTCCGCAGCAGGCGCGAGGCCCGGTCGACGGACATGTCGAGGGTCTGCTGGGCCAGCACGACCACGCCGGATTCGGCGACGACGCCGAGCAGGGCGATGAAGGGCAGCGCCAGCATCGCGAACTCGACGGCGGCGACGCCCCGACGGTCGGCCAGCAGGCCCGCCCGGATCGGAGCCGCCGCGGACACGAACCGGACCCGCGCCCATGCGTGAACCGATGCGCGGCGAAGCCACGCCCGGAGATCCGCAGCGCGAACGGCGATCGAGCCGACGGGTCCGGGCCGATCGATCGGCAACGTGCAGCGTGTCCTGGGCGTCCGACGCATTCTCGGCCTGAAGGGCATCGGATCGCCGATCGTCGGCCCGGTCCTACCCCGAATGGACCGCAGTCTACGGTGGTAGAGCTTTAAAATTCCTGAGGCCGGGCAAGGCAATCGCAGCGGCGACGACGCGATCCGAGCGGCGAACAGGCCTACAACCTGGGGTAATACCGATATTCGATGCCGGCCGGGCGCTACGGTCGATGTCGTCGACAGGCCGCCGCAAATTTCTACCTGTAGATGTAGATTCAGGCTCGATCCTGCAACGGTCCTCGTCCGGAGACGAGCATCGACCCTTAAAATTCAATCCTTGATTGTTTTCATCGAGTCCTGCACGCCAGACGCGATCACTCTGCGCCCGCCTCCATCCGATCGGATCGAGAGGGCCTTTCATTAATCCGAAGCCTGTAGACCCGTCGGTTCAAGATGGGCCGAGGAGGCGGTCGGGATGGGGAGCGGGTGGCGAACGGGGCATCGCGGCGGCGTGGCGTTCGCGTCCGCGGCGTCTCGCTTCCGGGCGTTCGGAGCCGACGGACGCGGCGCCGTGGCCGTCATCTTCTGCCTCTGCGCGACGGTGCTGCTCGGCCTCGTCGGCGGCGGCGTCGACTATGCGCGCCTCGCGGCCCGGCGGAACCAGTTGCAGGCCGCCGTCGACGCCGGAGCGCTCGCCGGCGGCAACGCCCTCAAGCTTGCCCTGTCGAGCACCGCCGCGGTGGTCGGCGTCACCGAGCAGACGGTGCGATCGGAGGCGAAATCGCCGCCGGACCGGCCGCTGACCGTGCAGGTCACGGTCGCGCCCGACAAGACCAACGTCGCGGCGATCGCCGCCGAGAGCTACAATCTGTCCTTCGGCAGCTTCGTCGGGATGCCCGCCGCCAAGCTCGCGGTGAAGGCGCAGGCGAGCGTCGTCGGTCGGATGCGCCTGTGCATGCTGGCGCTCGACCCCTTCGCCGCCGGCGCGTTCAACCTGCAGAAGAACGCGCAGGTCACCGCCACCGATTGCGCCCTCTACTCGAACTCCGTCTCGGGAACGGGAATGGTGGGCCAGGACAACGCGATCGCCAAGGCGCAGACGATCTGCTCGGCCGGCGGCTACCTCGGCGTGCGCGCGAACTTCAGCCCGACGCCGCAGACCGGGTGCCCGGTGATCGAGGATCCCCTGAAGGATCGCGCCGCACCGCCGATCGGCGCCTGCGCGACGCTGCCGTTCCCGCTCAACCTGCTCAACGTGCTCGCGATCAAGACGATCGACAGAGACATCACCCTGGAGCCGGGCACCTATTGCGCCGGCCTGCACATCACCAAGGACGCCGTCGTCACGCTGAAGCCTGGCATCTACGTGATGAAGGACGGTCCGCTCGTCGTCGACAAGAAGGCGACGCTCACCGGCACCGACGTGGCCTTCTACTTCACCGGGAACAACGGCGGCCTGGTCTTCGACAAGAAGACCACCATCAGCCTGACCGCCCCCACGACCGGGATCATGGCCGGCCTGCTGCTGTCGGAGGATCGCGGGGTCATCCTGCCGATCGATCCGACGGCGCTCGTCGACACCCTGCTCGGGGACATCATCAGCCCGACGCCGCCGCCGCTCGCCTTCACCAAGCCGGTGCGGACCTACCGCATCATCAGCGACAACGCCCGCACCATGCTCGGCACGATCTACCTGCCGGCGGGCCGCCTGGTGATCGACGCATCCAGGCCGGTGGCCGACCAGTCGGCCTACACCGTGATCGTGGCCCAGCAGATCAACCTCTACGAAGGCCCGAACCTCGTCCTCAACGCGAATTACGGCGCGACGAGCGTGCCGGTGCCGAAGGGCGTCGGCCCGGTCTCCGGCCGGCTGCTGCTGACGCAATGACGACGGGCCCACTTCACCGCCGACGGGATGGAGCCTCATGCTCGCGCTGATCCTCGATGATGCGGAACTCAACAACCTGCTCGTCGTCCAGGCGCTGAAGCCCGTGCCCGACTGCGAGCCGGTCGAGTTCACCTGCCCCGTCGCGGCGCTGGCGTTCCTGCGCGACAACGTCGAGCGCATCGGCATCGCCATCACCGACTACGACATGCCGGGGATGACCGGGCTCGAGTTCATCGCGGCCGCGCGGGGCGTGGCGGGCTTCGCGCACGTGCCGATCGTCATGGTGACGAGCATGGACCAGCGCACGATCCGCCGTCAGGCGCTCGATGCCGGCGCCACCGACTTCCTGGGCAAGCCGTTCGACCCCGCCGAGATCCGGGCGCGCGTCGGCAACCTGATGAAGATCAGCCACGCCCACCGTCAGGAGCAGGACCGCGCGGCGTGGCTGGCGCGCGAGGTCGCCGCCGCCGTCTCGGTGATCGAGGCGCGCGAGCGCGAGATCATCGACCTCCTGATGCGCGCAGCCGAGCACCGCGACACCGACACCGGCAACCACATCGCGCGGGTCTCGACCTATGTCGGCATCATCGCGAAGAACCTCGGCTTCGACGCCGAATATTGCCGCCTCCTGAGCCTCGCCTCGACGATGCACGACGTCGGCAAGATCGGCGTGCCCGACGCGATCCTGCTCAAGCAGGGCGCGCTCTCGGTCGACGAGCGCAGCGAGATGGAGAAGCACGCCGAGCGCGGCCGCCGCATCCTCGAAGGCAGCACCTCGAACGTGGTTCAGCTCGCCGCCGAGATCGCCGCGAGCCACCACGAGCGCTGGGACGGCACCGGGTATCCGGCGGGCCTGGCCGGCGAGGCGATCCCGCTGTCGGGCCGCATCGTCGCCGTGGCCGACGTGTTCGACGCCCTGGTCTCGGAGCGGCCGTACAAGGAAGCCTGGTCGCTCGAGAAGGCGCGGGCGCTCCTGTCCGACAACGCAGGCTCACACTTCGACCCGGCCTGCGTCGCGGCGTTCCTGGCCGGCTGGGGCGAGGTCGAGCGGCAATGGCTGCGCGCAGCCGCGTGAGCCGAGGCGATCGGATGCGACGTTCGAAGGAAGGCCGGGGCACGATGCGTTGGAAGGCACTGGACCCGCGGCGGTCCCTGGCGGGCCGGGTCGCCTGGGCGGTCGTCGGCGCCGTCGCGGTAGCGCTCCTTGTCGCGACCACGCTCTCGGTCTGGCGCGAGGTCGACCGCTACGCCGCCGACAAGCGCGAGGCCCTGCGCACGGTCGCGCGCGTGCTCGCGCAGAGCGGCGCCGGCGCCATCGCGAGCGACGACGCGGATGCGGCCGACACCACCCTTCGGGCGATCGCGCGCAACCCCTCGCTGGTCTACGCCGCGCTGATTCGCCCGGACGGCAGCATCCTCGGCGAGCAGGGCATCGGGCTCAGGCTGTCGAACGACCTCGACCTCGACGCCGCCGAGCAGCCGTCGCTCCTCGCTCTGCTCCTCACCCGGACCCTTAAGGTCGGCGAGCCGGTGCTGGAGAACCAGCGCGAGATCGGCCGGGTCGTGGTGGTGGCCGAGACCGGCGACCTCGCCGACCGCCTCGGCGGCGTCGCGCTCAACGCGCTGCTCGCCGGCCTCGTCGCGGTGGCCGTCGGCCTCGCGGTCTCGCTCAGGCTCCAGCGCGCCGTGACGCGGCCGCTGACCGCGCTCGCCGGCACCATGGACGCGGTGCGCTCGCGCCACGACTACAGCCGACGGGCCGACGTCACCACCGACGACGAGGTCGGGGCCCTGGCCCAGACCTTCAACGACCTGCTCGGCGCGGTGAACGTCCGCGACCGGCAGCTCGCCGCCTACAGCACCGGGCTGGAGGAGGAGGTCCGCGTGCGGACCCACGATCTCAGCGAGGCGCGGGAGCAGGCGGACGCCGCCAACGCCGCGAAATCCACCTTCCTCGCCACCATGAGCCACGAGATCCGCACGCCGATGAACGGCATGCTGGTGATGGCCGAGCTCCTGGCCGCCACCGACCTGCCGCCGCGCCAGCGCCGCTACGCCGAGGTGATCGCGCGCTCGGGACAATCGCTGCTGGCGATCATCAACGACATCCTCGACTTCGCGAAGGTGGAGGCCGGCAAGCTCGAATTGGAGCGCACCACGATCAGCCCGGCCGAGATCGCCGACTCGGTCGTCACGCTGTTCGGCGAGCGCGCCCGCACGGCCGGGCTCGACCTCGCGGCCGAGATCGGCGCGGACGTGCCCGCCGGCATGGTCGGCGACCCGGTGCGCCTCGGCCAGGTCGTCAGCAACTTCGTCTCCAACGCCCTCAAGTTCACGGAAGCGGGCCACGTCCTCGTCCGCATGAGGACCTGCGACGGCGGGCGGATGCTGGAGATCGCCGTCGTCGACACCGGCATCGGCATTCCGCAGGACAAGATCGCCGGGGTGTTCACCGCCTTCACCCAGGCCGACCAATCGACCACGCGCCGCTTCGGCGGCACCGGCCTCGGCCTCTCGATCGCGGAGCGCCTGATCGCGGCGATGGGCGGCGGCGTCGGCCTCGAGAGCCGCGTCGGCGAGGGCTCGACCTTCTGGGCGCGGATCCCGATCGAAGCGCCGGAGACGGCCGAGACGATCCGCCGGTCGGCCGAGGCGCCGAAGGGCGTCGTGCTCGCCGGCCTCGGCGGTGCGACACGCGTGGCGCTGGCGGCGGGCCTCGTCGAGGCGGACCTCGCCCCGCTTGCGGACACCGCGCCGGACCGCGCATCCTGGATCATGGATGCGGCCGAGCTGCTCGCGCACGGGTTCCGCCCGGACGCGGCCCTGCGGGTGGTCGCGGTGGCGCCGATGGGCGATCCGGCCGGTCAGCAGGCGCTCCGCGCCGGGCTCGCCGACGAGGTCTTGCGCTGGCCCGTGGTGCAGGCGGAGTGGCGGCCGGTGCTGGCAGCGCTCGCCGCCGACCGCCCGTTCGCCGCGAACGCGCCGCGTTCCACTACCTCCGCCGACGCCCTGCCGCGCTTCCCTCAGGCCCGCGTGCTCGTCGCCGACGACAGCGCCGTGAACCTGGAGGTCGCGATCGAGGCGCTGGCGCGCTGCGGCGTGACGGACGTGATCACCGTCGGGGACGGCGCGCAGGCGGTGGCCGCGAGCGCGGCCGCCCATTTCGATCTGGTCCTGATGGACGGCAGCATGCCGGTCCTCGACGGGTTCGCGGCGACGCGCGCGATCCGCCGCCGCGAGGCCGAGACCGGCGCCGCCCGCCTGCCGATCGTCGCGATGACCGCGCACGTGATCGGCGACGGCGCGCTCGCGTGGCAGGACGCCGACATGGACGGGACGCTGGCAAAACCCTTCACCCTGGCCCAGCTCGCGCAGGTGCTCGGCCGCTTCGTCGCGACCGACGCGCCCGGCGCGGACACGCTTGCGTCCCGGGTGGACGCCTTCGACGAAGCAGGCTCGGACCAGCCTTCCGCCCCGGGGCTCCTCGACAGCGAAACCCTCGAAGGCCTCGCCGAGATGGGCGACGGCGCCTTCCTGGCGCGCGTGCTCGGCCTCTACACCGGGCAGGCGCCGGCGGCGCTGACCGCGCTGGAAGCCGCGATCCCCGGAGGCGAAGCCGGCACCGTCGCCAGCGCCGCCCACGGCCTGAAGTCGATGAGCGCGAACATCGGCGCGACGCGGCTGGTCGGGTTGCTCGCCGCGGTCGAGGGCGGGGCTCGGAGTTCGGGCACCATCCCCGATGCGGGGCAGATGGCGGAGATCCGCGCGGCGTTCACGGAGACTTTGTGCGCGCTCGCCGCTTACGGGGCGCGCAGGGATCTCGCTGCGTAGGCGAGCGCCTTCAGCCGAACTGCTCGCGCAGGATGCGCTCGTCGAGGCTGTGGCCGGGGTCGTGCAGCAGCACGAGATCGGTCTCCCGGTCGAGCCAGGTGTCGACCATCGACACCCGGCGGAACTCGGTGTGGTCGGCCACCGCCGCGACGGGCCTGTGCTCGGCGTCGAGCACCTCGATCCGGATGTGGGCGTGGTCCGGCAGCAGCGCGCCGCGCCAGCGCCGGGGCCGGAACGCCGAGATCGGCGTCAGCGCCAGGAGCTTGGCGTTGAGCGGCAGGATCGGGCCCCCGACCGACAGGTTGTAGGCGGTGGATCCGGCCGCGGTGGCCGCGAGCACCCCGTCGGCGATCAGCTCGGGCAGCCGCACCTGCCCGTCGACCGAGATCTTGAGCTTGGCGGTCTGGTGGGTCTGGCGCAGCAGGTAGACCTCGTTGATCGAGCGGGCGCGGTGGCTGCGCCCCTCGGTGTCGTGCGCCTCCATCAGCAGCGGGTGGACGACGCTGCGATGCGCGGCCTCCAGGCGCTCCAGGAGGGTGTCCTCGCGGAACTCGTTCATCAGGAAGCCGACGGTGCCGCGGTTCATGCCGTAGATCGGCTTCTTCGCGTCCATGAAGCGGTGGAGCACCTGCAGCATCAGGCCGTCGCCGCCGAGGGCGACCACCACGTCGGCCTCCTCGGGCGCGACGTGGTCGTAGCGCCGCATCAAGGCGGCGGCCGCCTCGCGGGCGTCGGGCGTCGGGCTCGCGACGAAGGCGACCTTGTGGAAGCGCGGCATGCGTGACCCGGACCCACCTGAGTTGACGCGGAGCCGGAGCGGGGCTCAATCGTGCGCGTGCACCATGCTTCGTGCGTGCGCCCAGTCGTTCAGAGAGCCATAGCATGGAGCGTCCGCTCCTCGTCTATACCACGTTCCCCGATGCCGAGACGGCGCTCGCCGTCGGCGAGACGCTGGTGCGGGACAAGCTCGCCGCCTGCGTCAACGTGCTGCCCGGGATGCGCTCGGTCTACGCCTGGAAGGGCGCGATCGAGCACGGCAGCGAGGTCGTCGCAATCGTGAAGACGCGCACGGGCCTGTCGGACACCCTTGCCGCGGCCCTGAAGGCGCGCCATCCCTACGAGACGCCGATCGTCCTGCACCTCGCGGTCGCCGAGGCGGATGCGACGACGGCGGCGTGGATCCTCTCGGAGACTCAGGCGCCGCCGGTCGGATAGCTGCGGCCCTTCCAGACGGCGGCGCCTGCGCGCTTGCGGCGCAGCAGCACGTTCCACTGGATCGCCAGCGCGACCACGACCGCCGCGGGGTGGAGCGGGATGGTCGCGGCCGGCTCGTCGGTCACCAGGGTGATCGCCGTGCGGGTCGCCAGCGAGACGGCGAGCGCCGCGAGCGCCAGGAACCAGGTCGCGGCGTCGAGGCCGCCGAGGAGGCCGGCCAGCACCAGCACGGGCGGGAGGACGTGGCCGAGGCCGAGCAGGGCGGTCCAGACCGGCAGCGCCACCGGCGTCGCCATGCCCTCGTGGGCGTTCTTCGAAAACCCGGCCCAGCACTGCGAGAATCCCGTATACATCCGGCAATCGGCAAGCGCGTGCCCGGCGACGAGGTCGGTGCGGTGTCCGGCCGCGCGCAGCAGCCGGGGCAGCTTCACCCCGTCGTGCAGGAAGCGGCGGATGGCGCCGTGGCCGCCGATCGCCGCGTAGGCGTCGCGCCTGATCAGCAGGAGCTGCCCGCAGGCCGCGCCCAAAGCCGGGCGCATCGAGGCGCGCATCATCGCCACCGGCAGGTAGCCGACGAGCAGGAAGTTGATCATTGGCACGGTGAGCTTCTCGCCGAGCGTGCCCATCACCTGCCGCGGCACCGCGCTGACGAGGCCCGATCCGGTGCGGCGGGCATGGGCGACAAGGCCGGCCGCCGCGAACGGCTTGAGCCGCACGTCGGCGTCGACGAAGAGCAGGTGCGCGCCGCGTGCCTCGCCGGCGAGGTGGGCGCAGGCGTGGTTCTTGCCGGTCCAGCCCTCCGGCAGCGGCGGCACAGGCACGAGGCGAAGGCGCGGCTCGCCGGCGGCGATGCCCGCGACGATCTCGGCGGTGGCGTCGGTCGAGTGGTCATCGCCGACCAGCACCTCGACGGCGACGCCGACGCCGGCGAGCGCCGCCCGAACGGTCGCCGCGATATGGGCGGCCTCGTTGCGCGCCGGGATGAGGATCGAGACGAGGCCCGCCTCCGGCCCGTCCGGCTCGGGCGTGCGCAGCAGCGTCAGGTTCATCGCGGCGAGGACGGCCGGCAGGAGCGCGGCCGCGAGCGCCAGGATCGCGAGGGCGGGCAGCACGAGGTCGACCATCAGCGCTGCGCTTTCTCGGCCCGGGTCTCCCGCCCGGCCGCGGCCCGGTGGCCGGCCTCGAAGCGCCGCCCACGCAGCGCCGACGCCATCCGCCGCCAGCCGTCGTACAGGCCGCCGACGCCCTGGCGCCCCGCGGCGAGGTCGTGAAACCGCGCCGGATCGCGGGCGATCACGTCGGCGCTCAGGCGATCGAGGACGGCGGTGAGGTCGGCCTCCAGCCGCGCGAGGCGCGCGCCGCGGGGCAAATCGCCCAGGGTCCGCCCGGACACGGGTCGGCCGAAGGCCGCGCAGGCCTCGGCGCCGCTCTCGTCCCAGAACGCGTATTCGAGCGCCAGCGGCACGAACTGCGCGTCGGGCGCGATCTCGGCGAGCCGGGCGACGCCGGCGCGCAGGGCAAGCGGCCGGCTGCGCACGTCGGCGAAGCGCCCCTGGGCGGTGATCCAAAGCACGCTCGCGGGCCGGGTCAGGATCTCGCGCGAGGCGGCCATGAACTGCGCCGCGCCGCGCGGCGTGTCGAGGTCGACGCCGAACGCGCCCATCCGGCGGAAGACGCCGTAGCGTTCCAGCATCCGCGCGTCGAAGGGCGCGTAGCTCGACCGCTCGGGAAACAGGCGCCCGGCGAGCAGGATGATCACCGCCGCATCCCACCAGGCCGGATGGTTGCAGTAGACCACCACCGGCCCCGGGCCGAGCTCCGGCGCCGCCCCCCAGCGTGCGAGGCGCAGGGCGTTCATCCGCCGCCGGAGGAAGCGATCGAAGTAGGCGACCATGAACCGCCACACCACCGGCGAGGCCGGCGGCGGCGCCCGGAACCGGCGGCTGCGATCGGGCGCATCAGCCATGGGTTCAATCCCGGACCGGACCGGGCGGCAGGATGCCGGGTGCCGCTTCGCCGGTCACGCGGATTCGCGCAGCTGCCCGCGGGCGTCGGCGTCGTGCGCGTCGGCGGCGATCCAGCCCGACATCATCACCATCGGCATGCCCGGCCCGGGATGGGCGGCGCCGCCGGCGAGGTAGAGGTTGCGCACCTGCCGCGAGCGGTTGCCCGGCTTGAACGCGCCCATGACCTTGCCGTGGGAGGCCAGCCCGTAGATCGCGCCGTTGAGCACGTGGTAGCGCTCGTGGATGTCCTGCGGCGTGAGGTGGCGCTCGACGACGATGCGCTCCTCGAGGTCGGGCATGCCGGCCGTGCGCTTGAGCTTGTCGAGGATCACCTGCCGGTAGGCCGGGAACATCGTCTTCCAGTCGTGGTGCGGGCGCAGGTACGGCGTGTGGACCAAGACGTAAAGCGCCTCGCCGCCCTCGGGCGCCACCGACGGATCGGTGGAGGAGGGCGCCGCGAGGTAGGCGGTCGGGTCCGGGGCCGGCTCGCCCTTGCGGTAGATCCAGTCGAACTCCTCCTCGGGGTCCTTGGAGAAGACGAAGTCGTGGTGGTTCAGGTGCTCGTAGCGCTTGTTCAGGCCGAGGTAGAGCACCACGCCAGAGCAGGCCGGCTCGGGGTTCTTCTTCGCGTAGGCCTTGCCGGCGTCGCCGCCGACCAGTTCCTTATAGGTCCGCACCGAATCCATGTTCGAGATCACCGCGTCGTAGGCGGTGGTGCCGGACTTGGTCCGCACGCCCTTCACCGCGCCGGCCGAGACGTCGAGGCCCAACACCTCCTCGCCCGGCTTCAGCGTCGCGCCGAGCTCGGTCGCGAGCTTGGCCAGCGCCTCGGCGACGGCCCGTGTGCCGCCCATCGGGTACCAGACCCCCTCCGCCGTCTGCATGTGCGCGATGGCGCAGAGCACCGCCGGCGCGCCGTAGGGCGAGGAGCCGACATACTGCACGAAGTGGTCGAGCATCTGCGCCAGGCGCGCATCCTTCACCTTGCCGCGGATCGTGCTCGCCACCGAGGCGTGCATCCGCAGCGCGAGCACGTCGCGCAGGGTCCCGGGGTTGAGGTTCGCGCGGACGTTGATCGTGTCGAACAGGTCCTCCACCGGCTTCCAGAAGAAGAATTTTTCCGAAATCTGGTGCAGGTTCTCGGAAACCTCCAAGAACTTCCTGTAGCCCTCGCCGCTCCCGGCGCCCGGCGCGAAGCGATCCATGTCGGCGGCCATGCGGGCGACGTCCTGCATCAGGTCGATGCGGGTGCCGTCGTCGAAGAAGCAGCGCCACTGCGGATCGAGCCGGCGCAGGTCGAGATAGTCGTGCAGGTTGCGGCCCGCCTCGGCGAAGATGCGCTCCAGCACGCGCGGCACGGTGAGGATCGTCGGCCCCATGTCGAACCGGAAGCCGCCCTCGTGCAGCACCGCGGCCTTTCCGCCGAGCCAGTCGTTCTTGTCGTAGACCGTGACCCGGTGTCCGCGCGCCGCGCTCACGCAGGCGGCGGCCAAGCCGCCGAGCCCGCTGCCGACGACGGCGACCGTGGAATCCTGGCTCATGGCGTTCGATACTCCCGGCACGCCCGCGACGACGGCGTCCCCTCGATTGAAGCTAGGCAGAACCGATCGGCGGTCAACGCGCCACCGGGTCGCGCCGGGTCCACCATCGTCATGCCGTCCGCCGCGAAACGAGCATCAAGGCGGCCCCGAGCCCGGCCAGCCCGATCGCCGACAGCACGCCCCAGGCAGCCAAAGCCGCGGCGGCGCCGTCGCCGAGGGCGCCCTGGTAGGCCTCGATCGCCCAGGCGTTCGGCGTGAACCAGCCCGCCTGCTGCAGCCAGGGCGGCATCAGGAAACGCGGCACCATGCTGCCGCCGACCGCCGAGAGCAGCAGCACGCCGAAGGTCGAGGCGAGGTGCGCCTGCTGGCGGGTCGCGGCGGCGGCGCAGGCGGCGAGCGCGAGCCCGGCCGCCATCGCCGAGACCAGCGCGCAGGTCACGAGGAAGGCCGGCCAGTGCGGGCCGATCTCGACGCCGTAGAGCAGGGCCGCGGCCGCGAAGATCAGCCCGGCCTGGGCGACGCCCTGCACGGTGAGGAAGGCGAACTTGCCCAGCACGATGACGCCCAGGCCGCCGGGCCCCGCCATCAGCCGGTCGGCGAGGCCGGTGGCGCGCTCCTCGGTGAGCGACATCGCCCCCTGCATCGCGGCGAACAGCAGGAACACCGCGGTGATCGCACCGGCATAGTAGCGCACGCGCTCGTTGGCGGCGCCTTCCGCGGTGCTGCGCCGCTCGACCAGCGAGGCGAAGCTGAACGGCTCCTTCTTCGCGCGCTGCTCGGCGAAGGCCCCGTCGAGGAAGGCGCGCTCGTCGGCGCCGATCTTGCCGCTGCGCTCGACATCGGCGACGACCCGCGACAGCACCACGTCGGGCAGCGCCTCGTTCAGCACCCGCTGGAGCTGGCCGAGGGCGATCGGGGTGGCGAGCGCCTTGGCCGGGCTCTCGACCAGCACCACCGGCTGCTCGGACGCCGCACCGGCCACCGGTGCCGCGAGGTCGCTGCGGATCACCAGCGCCACGTCGACGTCGCCGCGGCGCACCGTGGCGACGATTCCGGCCAAGTCGCGCTCGGGCAGGCGGGTGACACGGAGCGACGGGTCGGCCTCCAGGGCCTTCATCAGGCGCTCGGTGGTGGCGGTGCCGGCGAGGTCGGCGAGCCCGAGATGGATGCGGATGCGGTCGCCGATCGCGCCCGAGAAGATCGCGGCGAAGATCACGAAGATGACGGTCGGCAGCACGAAGGCCATCGTCAGGGCGGCGCGGTCGCGGATCAGGCTGATCCACATCACGCGGAAGGCGGCGCCGATCATCGCGCGGCCTCGGCCAGGCGCAGGCCCGCGGGGCCGCCGTCGAGGGCGTCGAGGTAGAGCGCCTCGAGGCCGGGCGCGCGCACGCGGACCTCGTAGGCCGGCACCGCCTGCGCCCGCAGCGCGTCGAGCAGGTCCGCGCCGTCGAGCGGGCGGGCGAGGCCGGGGGCGGCGCGCCAGACCAGGGGGGTATGCGAGGGCGCGAACCCGGCGCGGCGCAGGGCCTCGTCGGCGGCGGGGCCGGCCGGCAGGCTGAGGGCGACCTCGCGCTCGGGAATGCCGGCACGAAGCTCGGCCAGCATGTCCGCGAGCGTACCTTCGCGGACGATGCGGCCACCGGCCATGAAGGCGGCACGGTCGGCGAGGCGCTCGGCTTCGGCGAAGTCGTGGGTGGCGATCAGGATGGCGGTGCCCTCTTCGCGCAGGCGCCCGAGCACGGCGTGGATCGCGGCGCGGGCGACGAGATCCACCCCTTGCGTCGGCTCGTCGAGCAGCACCAGGGCCGGCCGGCACATCAGGCTCGCCGCGATGTTGACCCGCCGCTGGTAGCCGCCCGAGAGCAGCCCGACCGGGCGCCCGGCCGCCTCGGCGATGTCGGTGAGCGCCATGGCCTCCGCCACGGCCATGGCGCGCTCACGCCGCCCGATGCCGGCGAGCTGCGCGAACACGCCGAGATTCTCGGCGACGGTGAGGCGCGGGTAGAGCGCGATCTCCTGCGGCACCCAGCCGATCGCCCGCCGCGCTGCGCGCACCCGGAACGGATCCTGGCCGCCGACCCGCACCGTTCCGGCCTGCGGCGCGAGGCGCCCCGCGATCAGGCGCATCAGCGAGGTCTTGCCGGCGCCGTTCGGCCCGAGCAGCGCCAGGATCTCGCCCGCGCCGAGGACGAGATCGACCGCATCTAGCACGCGTCGATCGCGATAGGCGAGGGCGGCGCCCGCGACGCGGACGAGAGGCTCCGTCACGCGGCGCCTCAGCGTCGGGGCAGGGCGCGGGCGAGGCCGACCCGCAGCGCGGTCCCGGGTTCGCGCAGGTCGAAGGCGGCCTGCGCGAAGGTCGGGCGGGCCTTGAGACCGACGCCCCCGGAGAAGCCGTAGGGCTCGATCGGCAGGCCGAGGCCGGTCCGGTCGAGCTTGCGGTTGCCGTTGACGTCCTCGAACGCCGCGACGGCGTAGCGGCCGGCCGGAACGTCGCGGAACACGACGTTCACCGTCCCGCCGCGCGCGGTCAGCTCCTGCCCGAGGCTGCAGGCCTCCTCGGACAGGCCGCCCTGGCACAGGGCGACGGACACGGAGGTGCCGGGGTCGGCCCCATCCACCACCACCTCGACGGTGGCCGCCGCCGCCGGCAGGGCGACGACGACGGCCACCGCGGCGAGCGCGAGGCGCCTCGGGGCGCGGCCGGAATGCGGAATGGGAGTCGGCGTACGGAGCGTGCGGGGCCCAGCGACGCTCACGAGGTCTCGCCGCCGGTGGCGAGCGCCGCGGTCTCGGGCACGCCGGAGGTCTCGGCGACGCGGGCGCCGGCCAGCTCCTCGATGAGCAGGCGGGCGGAGATGCGCGCGCCCTCGTAGATCACCGGCAGGCCCGAACCCGGATGCGTGCCGCCGCCGACGAGGTAGAGCCCCGGCCCGAAGCGGTTGTGCGGGCGGAAGTACAGCATCTGCATCAGGTCGTGGGCGAGGTTGAAGGTGGCGCCCTCGTAGACCGCGAACTCGTCCCGCCACTCGACCGGGTCGACGATCCGCTCGAAGCGGATGCGGCTCTCGATGTCGTTGAGACCGAGGAGCTTCAGGCGCTCCAGCACCAGGGCCCGATAGGTCGCACGGGTGGCGGGCCAGTCGATCCCCGCCTTCAGGTTCGGCACCGGCACGAGGACGTAGAGGGCGGTATGGCCGGGGGGCGCCATGCCGCCGTCGGTGTAGCCGGCATGCTGCACGTAGACCGAGGGCTGCATCGGCAGGATGCCGTCGGTGATCTCGCGGATGTTGCGCGCGTAGTCCTCGGCCAGGAGGATGGTGTGGTGCCCGAGGGTCTCGGGCATCTTACCCTCGATGCCGAGGTACATCATGAAGGTCGAGCACGAAAGGCGCGCCTTCTCGATCTTCCGGTCGCGCCAGCGCGGGCGGTGCACTTCGGGGACGAGATCCTGGATCACCTGCGCGAAGTCGCCGTTGATCACCACCGCGTCCGCGGCGATCCGCTCTCCGTCCACGATCACGCCGTCGGCGCGCTTGCCGTCGAAGGTGACGCGCTCGACCGAGGTCCCGAGCCGGATGTCGACGCCCATGCGTCGGCAGAGGCCGGCCATCGCCTCCGAGATCGCGCCGCACCCGCCGACCGGGTGGTAGACCCCGTGCTCGTATTCGAGGAACGACAGGATCGTGAACAGGCTCGGGCAGCGGAACGGCGACATGCCGAGGTACTTGGTCTGGAACGCGAAGGCGAGGCGGACCCGCGGATCCTTGAAGTAGCGCTGCAGGTCGCGGTCGACGCTGCGGCCGGGATGCAGGTGGGGCAGCGCCCGCAGCATCCCCGGGCTCGCCATGCTGCGGAGGGTGTGGAACGCCTGCTCCAGCACCGGCTTGAAGAACTTCAGCTTGACCCGGTTGTCGGCGAAGAATTGCTTGACGTTCTTGGCGTCGTCGGGCGCGATGCGGGCGATCTCGGCTTCGAGGCGGTCCATGTCGCCGGTGGCGCGGATCTCGCCGCCGGCCTCGAAAACGAGGTGGTACTGCGGATCGAGCCGCTCGAGCTTGACGTGATCCTCCAGCCGCTCGCCGCAACTGTCGAAGATGTCGGCCAGGATCTGTGGATAAAGAAAGAAGGTCGGGCCGATGTCGAACTTGTAGCCGCCGGGGGCCTCGACCGTCTTGGTGCGGCCGCCGACCTGCTGGTCCTTCTCGATCAGCGTGACCTGAAGGCCGGCGCGCGCCAGCAGCAGGGCCGTGGCGAGGCCGCCCGGCCCGGCACCGACGACGACGACCCGGCGCCCGGACAATGTCCGCAGGCCCTCCCGTGACTGAAGCAACGCGCCCGACTCCCAGACCAGAACCACCCGGCGGACGACCGGCTCCCGCCCGGTCCACCTGCTGTCAAGCTAGCTCGCCGCGGGGTCAAGGCAATGGGTGCGCATTGTCGCGCGCATCGCGGCCCCCGCCGGAGAGGCGATGCAGGGCGATCGCGCCGGCGGTGGCGACGTTGAGCGAGTCGAAGCCCGCCGCCATCGCGATGCGCAGGCCGCGCATCCGCGCCAGCACGTCGGCCGGCAACCCGGGGCCTTCCGTGCCGAGCAGCAGCAGCGTGCGGGCCGGCGCCGTCAGGTCGGCGACGTCCTCTCGCCCGGACGGGCTGAGCGCCAGCGGCTCGAGGGCTAGGGCGCGGGCGGTCGCGAGCCAGTCGGCGCCGGGATCCAAGCGCGCGAAGGGCACGGTCAGGGCGGCGCCGGCCGAGACGCGGATCGCCTTGCGGTAGAGCGGATCGCAGGTGCCGGCGTCGAGCAGCACCGCGTCGGCACCGAAGGCCGCGGCGTTGCGGAACAGGCCGCCGACGTTGTCGTGGTTGGTCAAGCCGGCCAGGCCGACGACCAGCGCCGGGGCGGGCGCCGGCGGGACGACCGCATCCGCACGCGCGCCGTCGCCGCGGATGCCGACGGCGAGCACGCCGCGATGGATCGGGAACCCGGCCACCGCGCTCATCACCGCGCGGTCGGCGACGAAGACCGGCGGCGTGCCGGGGCCGGCCTCGATCGCGGCTGCGAGGCCGGCGACGCGCTCGGGCAGCAACAGGATCGATTCGGTGCGGAAGCGGGCCTGCGGCGACAGCATCAGCCGCAGCGTGACCTCGCCTTCGACGATGAAGCGACCGGCCCGCCCGACGAGGTCACGCTCGCGCATCGCCGCATAGGGGGCGAGGCGCGGATCGGCCGGATCGGTGATCGGGATCGGCTGCACGGACCGCGCGTCGGCGCACATGCGGTCGGCGGCCCTAGGGTCCGGCTCCGCTCACGCCGGCGGGCGGCCGCCCATGCGGATCGCCAGCGGGTCGGCCTCGGCCTTGGTCGGCACCTTCACCAGGGCCTCGCCGTCGAGCACGACTTCGCCGGCCACCGAGCAGGTGCACTTGAGGCGGGCGCGGCGCCGCTCGGGCACGAGCTCGGCCACCTCGACGGTCACGTCGACGGTGTCGCCGATGCGCACGGGCGCGCGGAAGTTCAGGGTCTGGCTGATGTAGACCGCGCCGGGGCCGGGGAGGCGGGTGCCGAGCACCGCCGAGATCAGCCCGGCGGTGTAGAGGCCGTGGGCGATGCGGGTGCCGAAGGGCGTGCGCGCCGCGAAGTGCTCGGACAGGTGGATCGGGTTGCGGTCGCCGGTGATCTCGGCGAAGCCGATCACGTCGGAGGAGGCGATCGTCTTCGACAGGGTCTCCGAGAGCCCGACTTCGAGGTCCTCGAAGTAGAGAACGCGCAATTCGGGCAACATCTGAGACTCCTCGTTCCGGCCGCACGGATTCGGTCCGGCCGCGGCCCCGCCTCGCACAGGTCGGGCGCCGAATCCAGCCGGGGGAAACGCCGAGGCCGGGTCGACAGCCCGCGCGCGGTGGGCGAAGAGGCGGCCCGGCCCGTCAACGGACACCGTCGCCCGCGTGGACTCCACCGCCTCCCCCCCGCTCCGCCCCGTCGTCGCGCGCGTCGCGGGGCTGAACCTCGGCTACTTCGGCATCGAGATCGCGGTCGCCCTGGCGATCGGCTCGGTGGCGTTGATCGCCGACAGCCTCGACTTCCTCGAGGACGCGGCGATCAACCTGCTGATCTTCGCCGGCCTCGGCTGGAGCGCAGTCAACCGCGCCCGCCTCGGCACGCTGATGGCCGGCATCCTGATGGTGCCGGCGCTCGCGACCGCCTACGCGGCCTACGAGAAATTTTCGGACCTGAGCGCGCCGGCGCCGCTTCCGTTGACGCTCACCGGCCTCGGCGCGCTCGCCGTCAACCTGACCTGCGCCCTGATGCTGTCGCGCCATCGCGACGGCGCCGGCAGCCTGACGCGGGCGGCCTGGCTGTCGGCCCGCAACGACGCCTACGCCAACCTGGCGATCATCGCGGCCGGGCTCGCCACCGCGCTGCAGCCCTCGCCCTGGCCCGACCTGATCGCCGCGGCCGGGATCGCCATCCTCAACGCGGACTCGGCCGGCGACATCCTTCGCGCGGCCTCCGCCGAGCGCCGCGCCGTGCACGAAGCAGGACCGCCCCCGTGAGGATCTTCCCGATCTCCGACCTCCATCTCGAGCGCCGCCGCCTCGATCTCATCGCCGCACCGAGCGGGGCGTTCGACGTGATGGTCTGCGCCGGCGATCTGTACGAGGGCCACCCCGAGCGCGGGCTCGCCGCCGTGCTGGCGCTGGCCGGCGGCCGACCGGTGGTGCTCGTGCCGGGCAATCACGAGCACTATGCGCCGACCGGCGACGCGCGAACCGCCCCCGAGCTCCTCGCCGCACTGGCAGGGGAGGTCGAGCGCCTGAATGGCGCCGGTGCCCGGATCCACCTGCTGCAGCACGGCGCCACGTGCGTCCTCGATGGGGTTCGCTTCGTCGGCGCGACCCTGTGGAGCGACTGGTCCCTGGCCGGGCGCTGGCTCGCGGCGGACGCGCCCGACCGGCCGGCCGACCCGGTGAGCTACGCGGCCGAGCGGATGACCGACCCGATCACCGGTTCGCGAGAGTACCGCGGCTCGATCCGCAAGGCCGACGGCACCGCCTGGCTTCCCGCCGACGCGATGGCGGCCCACGCCTCCGAGCGCCGCCGGCTGCTGGCGGCCCTGGCGCAGCCGTTCGACGGGCCGACGGTGGCGGTGACGCACCATCCCCCGAGCCCGCGTGCGGCCGACGCCTTCCGCGACGCCCCGGGGGTGCCGTGGTGGGTGCCGGCCTTCTACGCGACCACGGTGCTCGACGAGCTCGACGACGCCGCGCGGCCCGTCCTGTGGGTGTCCGGCCATTTCCATGCCGGGCACGACATGACGATCGGACGCTGCCGCTGGGTGGCGAACCCGGTCGAGGGCGCGACCTACGCGGCCGACCGCGTCGTCGCCGTGGCGTGAAGCTCGGCCCGGTCGACGCAAGGCGACGCCGCCGCGCCGCCCGGCGCGAAACCTCCTGCGCAGCTCGTGCGTAGGGCTGCCACGTCCTTCCCGCGGGAGAGCCCTTGCCGTGAACACCTTCCTCGCCGTCGTCCTCGTCTGCGCCAACGCGATCGCGCAGGAAGCCTGCACCGACGACAAGGCCCTGGAGGTGCGCAAGGTCCGCGTCGCGAACGAGCTCGGCTGCACCAACGGCTGGCAGGAGATCATCGCCCGCACGGACCTGCGCGAGGAGATCGGCAAGACCTCCTACCTCAAGACCGAGTGCCGCCGGGTGAAGAGCCCGCAGTGACCGCAGGGCGCCTCAGCATCCGGCCTTGAAGGCGATGGGGCCGGTGGCGAAGCGGATCTCGCCGCGCCCGTTCCGGATCTCGCCCCCGGCGTAATGGAGCGCGTCGTCGCGGTTGCGGAACAGGCCGCCGGCGATCCCGTGGCTCTCCAGCGCGACCCAGCAGCCGCCGGCATCCTGCCCGATGGTGAAGCTGAGAGCGGGCGCGTCCGGGATGGCGGGCGGGCGGCCGGCGACGGCGGCGAGGGCGGATCGAAGGTTCGGCATGGTCTCACGCGGGGCTGGCGCGGCCCCTTGCCGGAACCGCACCGCCAAGATCGAGCCGCCCACGTAAGGAATCGAGCGTCACCGCCGCGCGATGCCATGAGCGTGTCGTGAGGATCGGCCTACTTCTCGTACTTGACGTAGGCGAAGCGTGCGTCCGTCGGCGTCCCTTCCAGGCCCTGGCCCTCGAGGCCCGGCTGCCAGGAGACGACCTCCTCGATCTTGCGCGCCAGCGCGAAGTCCTTATCGGTGATGCCCTTGGCGGCATGGTTCATCAGCCGCACCTCGACCCAGGCGTAGGAGGCGGTCAGGTCGGGGTGGTGCCACGCGGCCTCGGCGAGGTGGCCGACGGTGTTGATCACCATCAGCGTGCTCTTCCAGCTCGCGGTCTTGTAGGTGCGGCGAATCCACCCGTCCTCGTAGCGCCAGGCCGGGATCTCGGCGGCGATCCGAGCGGCGATGGTCTCGTCGTCCAGGGCGCCTTCGCGTGGCTCGGCCATGATCTCTCTTCCGATGTCGGTTGTCCCCTTCGAGCCTGCCCCGGCCACCGCTCCCGCGCAAGGCGGTTGTGGACGGGCCGCGTGCTGCGCCCTATGACCTTTCGGCAACGGCACCCTCGGCGTCGGAGCCTCACCGCTCCGGCCGGGGCGGGCCCAAGGCCGAACCGGCCGGCAAGACCTCCAGGGAGAAGGCGCCATGCTGTCACGGCGCGGATTGCTCGCCGCCGCGCTCGCCGGCCTGCCGGTGCTGTCGCATCCGGCGCTGGCGGCCCCGAGCGTGCGCCTCGGCAGCCTGCCGTTCGGCACGGTCGCGTGGGAAGCCGCGGTGATCAAGGCGCGCGGGCTCGACGCCGCCAACGGCTTCACCCTCGACCTCGTCAAGCTCGCCGGCAACGACGCGGCGCGGATCGCCTTCATGGGCGGCCAGATGGACGTGATCGTCGGGGACCTGCTCTGGGCGGCCCGCCTCGGCAACGAGGGCCGGGCGATGCGCTACGTGCCGGCCTCGACCTCCGAGGGCGCCGTGATGGTGCCCGCCGCGAGCCCGGTGAACACCCTCAAGGATCTCGAAGGCAAGCGCCTCGGCGTCGGCGGCGGGCCACTCGACAAGAACTGGCTGCTGCTCAAGGCCCAGGCGCAGGACGCGGCCGGCTTCGACATCGAGGCCAAGACCGAGATCGCCTACGGCGCACCGCCCCTGATCGCTTTGAAGCTCGAGCAGGGGTCGCTCGATGCCGCGCTCACCTACTGGACCTACTGCGCACGCCTCGAGGCCAAGGGCTTCCGCCGGCTGATCGGCGCCGACGACATGATGCGCGCGCTCGGCGCGAAGGGCGCGTTCGCGCTGATCGGATACCTGTTCGAGGCGCAGACCGTCGCCGAGAAGCCCGAGGCGATGGCCGGGTTCGTGCGCGCGGTGCGCGCGGCCAAGGACATGCTCGCGGCCGACCCCTCCGCCTGGGAGATCGTGCGCCCGCTGATGGCCGCCGACGACGACGCCATCTTCGAGGCCCTGAAGCGGGAATACCTTGCCGGCATCCCGCGCCGCCCGCTGGCTGAGGAGCGCAGCGACGGCGAGCGGCTGTTCTCGGTGATGTCGCGGCTCGGGGGCGAACGCCTCGTCGGCACCGGCACCGGCCTGCCGCCGGGCCTGTACTACGACGGGAAGACCGGTTGATCCGCGCAAGCGCCTCGAACCGCCGCGCCATCCTCACCCGTCTCGGCTCGATGCTGGTGCTGCTCGCCGCGTGGCAGGCTGCGGCACAAGCCGCGGGCTCGCGGATGCTGCCGACGCCGCTCACCGTGGCGGCCTTCATCGGCCGGGAATCGGCGCGCGGCGACCTGTGGACCAATGTCGGGATCACGCTGGCGCGGGTCGGCGTCTCGTTCGTGCTCGCGATGGTGCTCGGCGTGCTGCTCGGCGTCGCGCTCGGCCGCTCGAAGCGCCTGAACACCCTGCTCGACACGCCGCTGCTGGCGATGCTGAACACGCCCGCCCTGGTGATCACGGTGCTGGCCTACGTCTGGGTCGGCTTGAACGAGTCGGCCGCGATCCTGGCCGTGGTGCTGAACAAGCTGCCCAACGTCGCGGTCATCCTGCGGGAGGGCGCGCGCGACCTCGACCCGGGCCTTGAGGAGATGGCGCGGACCTACCGGTTCGACCGGCGCTCCTGGGTCGCCCACGTGCTGGTGCCCCAGCTGCAGCCCTACGTGGTGGCCGCGGCGCGCTCCGGCCTGTCGCTGGCCTGGAAGATCGTGCTGGTGATCGAGCTGCTCGGCCGCCCCAACGGCGTCGGCTTCGCGATCAACTACTACTTCGTCCAGAGCACCGACGTCGCCGCGATCCTCGGCTACAGCATCGTGTTCATGAGCGTGATGATCGCCATCGACATCCTCCTCCTGCAGCGGCTCGAAGCGCATGTCCGCCGCTGGCGATAAGATGTCCGCCGCCGTCGACGAGATGTCGGGTTCCGACGCGGTCCTCAGGGTCGCGATCGCGCGAAAGGTCTACCATCCGGCCTCGGCCGAGCCGGTGGAGGCGGTGCGCGACCTCGCCTTCGCGATCCGGCCGGGCGAGATCGCCTGCCTGATCGGGCCCTCGGGGGCCGGCAAGACCACGACGCTGCGGATCCTGCTCGGGCTCGACGCCGATTACGACGGCTCCATCGTGCCGGATCCGCGCGCCTCGGAGACCGGGCCGGGCATGGTCTTCCAGGAGCCGCGCCTGCTGCCGTGGCGGACGGTGGAGCAGAACGTGCGCCTCGCGATGCCGCGGCCGCAGCGCGGGCGCGACCTCGACGGGCTGTTCGCGCATCTCGGGCTCGCCCCCTGGCGCGGCCGCTATCCGGGCGCGCTGTCGCTGGGGATGCAGCGCCGCGTGGCGCTGGCCCGCGCGCTCGCCAACGACCCGCGGCTCCTGGTGCTCGACGAGCCGTTCGTGTCGCTCGACGACGGGGCCGCCGCCTCGCTGCGCGGCCTCGTGGTCGACACCGTCGACCGGCTCGGCATGAGCGTGCTGATGGTGACCCACAACGTCGCCGAGGCGATCGCCGTCGCCGACCGGCTGCTGCTGCTCTCCCCGCGCCCGGCGAGCCTCGTCGCCACCATCCCGCTCGACCGGCCGCGGCCGCAGCGGGACCGCGCCTGGGCGGATGCGACGCGACAGGACTTGGCGCAGCGCTTCCCCGGCGTCATCGCGGAATAGCGTTCCTTCGAGCGGAAGGGCCGGCCTCACTCCACCTTGGCGTCGACGTCGAGCTTGTCGAGCACCGCACCCGGCGTGCGGGCCAGGCCGAAATCGGCGAAGCCGAGGCCGGCGGCGTTCTTTGCCTTCGCGGTCATCGTCAGGCGGCCGGGCTTCGTCACGAACTGGCCCAGCGCCGCGCCGATCGCCCGGGCGGCGGGCGAGTTCCCGAGCATCGCCGGCACGCCGAACTGGGTCGCGGCCACGTATTCCTGGCGCAGCTCCTCCGGCTTCAGGCTGAGGGCCTTCGCCTGGGCCGCGAGGAAGCGCTCGAACAGGCCGGTATTCTGGATCGTCAGGTCGAGGGCCTTGGCGGTCGCCGTCAGCATCAGCAGGCTCGCCGCCGGGATGTGCGAGGCGAACAGCTCCGGCCCGAGGCCGCCGATCGTCCCGGCGAGCCGCAGCGAGCCGATGTCGCGGCCCGACAGCGTCATCTCGCGCACCGCGACCTCGCGCTTGGCCTCGTCCCAGGCGGAATCGACCACGAGGTTGAGATCGAGATCGGCATAGCCGTAATCCGGCAGGGCGCCGAGCACCGGCATGCCGGCGACCATTGCCGCGGGGAACGTCAGGCCCGAAAGATCGAGGCGGCTCGCGGTCGGCACCCCGTCGCGCAGCGGCCCGAAGGTCAGGGCGCCGCTGCGCAGGGCGAGGTGGACCGGTGCCGCACCGGGGGCGGCGGGCGTGGCGAGGGGATCGCCGGACTTGGCGGTGGCCGGAGGCCTGGATGCGGTCCGGCCGGGCTCCTTGCCGACCGGGGCCGGGGCGCCCGGCATGTCGAGGCTCAGGTCCTGCAGCGCCAGGCCGCCGACCGCGGGGGTGAGGCGGCGCAGCTCCTCGTCGGTGACGGCGGTGTCCGGGTTGGCGAGGCGGCGCAGGGTCGCGATGGTCGGGGCGAGGGAGACGCCGGTGAGCGCCACACGCGCGAGCCGGGCCTTGAGGCCGCCCTGCGCGAACGCGATCGCCTCCAGGGTCGTGCCGCTCTCGGCGCCGGTGCCGCCGTGAGCCAGGCGCCCGACCTCGACCAGCATTGGCTCGCCGGCGCCGGTCCGGCTGATGGCGAGGCCGCGCAGCTCGAGGCTGCCGAACGCGACGGCGTCGGCCAGGTCAGCGGCGGTTCCCGCGAGCTTGCCGCGCTCGGCCGCCGTCATCTCCGGGTCGACGGCCTCGAGCCCGCGGGCGAGCCCGGCCATCGCGCCGTTCCAGCCGCCGGGGACCTGGCGTCCGCCGAAATCGCGGCCCTCGAGCCCGGCGATCCGAATCGTGACGCCCGAGGCTTCCGTGTAGGTCACGTCCGAGGCCTGGATCGCGGCGTAGATCCGCTGGACCGGCCCCTTGCCGTCGCCGGATTCCGACGAGAGCCGGACGAGCGCGGCGAGGTCGAGATCGCTGGCGACGATGCGGCCGTAGGTGCCCGACCCCGGGTGCGCGCCGGTGACGGAGACCCCGGCGCCGGCCATGGTCAGCTCGGCGATGCGGCCGGCGCGCACGTCGCGCGCCGCGACCTCGCGATAGGTCACGGTCTGCAGCGATCCGCCCGGGCCGGGATGTTCGGAGACGAGGACCGGGATCGAGATGCTCGCCGCCTCCAGGCGTGCGAGGCGGGGCGCCCAGGGCTCGGGCGAATCCGCCTTGAGGATCGCCGTCAGGTCGTCGCGCGAGAGACGCGTGCCGCTGACCGTGATCCGCGCCGCCTTGAACACCGTGTCGCCGAGCGGCAACGCGACGTCGACCAGCACGACGTCCTGGACCGCCGAGGCCGCCTCCTGCGCCGCCGCAGGCCGGCCCGTCGTCCCGACGCCGAGGACGAGACCGGCACAGAGGCAGAGGCGGGCCGCCCGGATCAGGCTGGCGCGGACCGTTCGGTGACTGATCATCGTGTGCGGACCGCTGACGAATGTTTTATCCGAGGAGACGGCGCTGTCGTCCCGCATTTCGCCGCGCGAGGCAATCGGTGCGCCACGCCGCGACCCACGCTTGTCGGCGCCTGTCGTTCCGGCACCACGATGCCGGCGACCGCAACCAGCTCCGACACCACCCTCGGGGCCGCACGGGACAGCGCCGCGCCCCTCGAAAGATCAGAGCGAGAACGAGGTGCCGCAGCCGCAGGACGAGGTCGCCTGCGGGTTCTCGATCTTGAAGGACTGCCCGATCAGGTCGTTCACGAAATCGATCGTGGATCCGGCCATATACTCGAGCGACACCGGGTCGACGACCACGGTGGCGCCGTCGCGCTCGATCGTGACGTCCTGCGCCTCCTGGTCGCGGGTGATGTCGAAGGCGTAGGAGAAGCCGGAGCAGCCGCCGCCGTTCACGCTGACGCGAAGCAGCGCGCCCGGGGGCTCGGCACCCATGATCTCGTTGATGCGCTTGGCGGCGCGGGGGGTCAGGGTGATCTCGGCCATCGGGAGAGCCATCGGCGCTGTTGTCGGGTCCGGGCGCGGCGGGCGATTGCCCGGCGCGTGATCGACCCAAGATATGGGGTACGACGGCGCGCCGCAACGCGTGCCGCGTCGAACTGCGAGGGAACCATGCCGGCAGCACATCACGAACCGGGCGGGAGGCCGCGTGCGCGCCAACGGTGAGCGCTGGCGCGCGGCCTACGCCACCGACCCGGGCGCGACCCGCGGACGGCTGATCCCCGAGCCGGCCTCGCCGACGCGGAGCGATTTCCAGCGCGACCGCGACCGGGTGGTGCACTCGACCGCCTTCCGACGGCTGAAGCACAAGACCCAGGTCTTCGTGCATCACGAGGGCGACCATTACCGCACCCGGCTGACCCATACCCTCGAGGTCAGCCAGATCGCCCGGGCGCTCGCCCGCGCGCTGGGCCTCGACGAGGACCTGGCCGAGGCGCTCGCGCTCAGCCACGACCTCGGCCACACCTGCTTCGGCCATACCGGCGAGGACGCGCTCGATGCCTGCATGGCCGAGCATGGCGGCTTCGACCACAACGCGCAGGCGCTGCGCATCGTGACCCGGCTGGAGCGGCGCTACGCCGGCTTCGACGGGCTGAACCTCGCCTGGGAGACGCTGGAGGGCCTGGTCAAGCACAACGGCCCGCTGCTCGAGCCGGACGGTCGCCCGACCCCGCGCTACGCGCGCACGGGCATCGCGGCGGCGATCCTCGAATACGACGCGCTGCACCCCCTGGAACTGGCGCACCATGCCGGGCCGGAGGCGCAGGCGGCGGCGCTCGCCGACGACATCGCCTACGACAGCCACGACCTCGACGACGGCCTGCGCGCCGGATTGTTCGATCTCGCCGACCTCGAAGCGGTGCCGTTCCTGCGCGGATTGCTCGACGAGATCGCCGCCCTGCATCCCGGGCTGGAGGTGTCGCGCACCATCCACGAGCTCGCCCGGCGGGTGATCACGCGCTTCGTCGAGGACGTGATCGCGGAAAGCCGGCGCCGCCTGGACGTGCTCGCACCCCGCGACGTCGCCGCGATCCGTAGGGCGCAGGCTCCGGTGATCGCGTTCTCGGAGGGGATCGCGGCCGCCGACGCCGACATCAAGGGCTTCCTCTACGCGCGGATGTACCGCCATCCGGAGGTGATGGCGGTGCGGGCGAAGGCGAACGCCATCGTCGCGGACCTGTTCTCGGCGTTCTCGGCCGATCCGACGCGGATGCCGGTGGAATGGAGCGAGGGCTTGTCCGGCGCACCGGCCGGCCGCATCGCCCGGCGCATCGCCGACTACATCGCCGGAATGACCGACACCTACGCGGTGCTCGCCCACCGGCGGCTCTACGCGTCGACGCCCGACCTCCACTGGAGCCCGCCGAGCCGCGGATTGCCCCTGACCGAGCCGTAGGGCAGGGCGCCGCGCCGGGGCGGACGCGACGGAGGAGCCGCCAAGCGCCCGCTGTCGCGTTCGTCACCCGGCCCGATCAGTAGCCCGCGCAGGTGCAGCCGCTGCCGTAGCCGTAGGATGCGGGCGCATAACCGCCATAGCCGCCATACCCGCCGCCGTAGGCGGGCGCGTAGCCGCCGTAGCCGTAACCACCGCCGTAGCCATATCCGCCGCCGTAGCCGTAGCTGCTGCCGTAATCGTACCCGCCGTAGCCGCCGGCCAGCGCGCCGGCGGCGAGCCCGACGCCCAATCCGATCCCGGCGCCGGCGAGGCCGTAGCCGATCCCCCGGCCATAGCCGCCGCGGTAGCCGCCGTAACCGCCCCGGTATCCGGCAAGACCGCCGCGGTATCCGCCGTAGCCGCCGCGCGCTTCGACGAAGCCGGCGCTGCGGAAACCGCCATGCCCGCCGTAGCCGCCGCCGTACGGGCGCGCTTCCGCGCCGGCGGGAAGCAGGATCAGGGCGGCACCGAGGGCCGTTCCCGCCAGGATGAGGGCCTTCATCACGTCGTCTCCACCGAAACCGAGGGGCGCTTCGGCAGGATCGCCAGGCGCAACGGCCTCGATGGTAGGCGCTCCGGCACCGCCCGGCGGGCGTCAGTGTACGCACCCCGCCGGTTATCCCAGGCCGATCGCGCGATGACGCACCCGACGGTTGAGACCCGTTCGTGGAACAAGGCTGCATCCCATTGCCCGCCGGTCCGCAACTGAGGGCGATCCGTCATGTTGGAGCATACCGCACCGCACAAAAGGGATCGGCGCCCGCGCCTTCGCCCCCGTGCCAACGGAGCCCATGCATGGTCTCGCTGCCGATTCTCGCCCTCGCCGTCGCCTCCTTCGGGATCGGCACCACGGAATTCGTGATCATGGGCCTGCTGCCGGAGGTGGCGCAGAGCTTCGGCGTCACCATCCCGCAGGCCGGCTACCTGGTTTCGGGCTACGCGATGGGCGTGGTGATCGGCGCGCCGCTGGTCGCCATCGCCACCGCCGGCCTGCCGCGCAAGACCGCGCTGCTCGCGCTGATGGCGGTGTTCCTGGCCGGCAACGTCGCCTGCGCCGTCGCGCCCACCTACGCGACGCTGATGCTCGCCCGCATCGCCACCGCCTTCGCCCACGGCGCCTTCTTCGGCATCGGCGCGATCGTGGCGCGCGATCTCGTCCCGCGGGAGAAGCGGACCCAGGCGGTGTCGCTGATGTTCGCCGGGCTGACGCTGGCCAACGTGCTCGGCGTGCCGCTCGGCACCGCGCTGGGGCAGGCGGCGGGCTGGCGCGCCACCTTCTGGGCGGTGGTGGCGATCGGCGTCGCGGCGGGCCTGGCGATCCAGCTGTTCGTGCCGGCCGGGCTCCCCGGCTCGCGCGGCGGGCTGGCCCGGGAGTTCCGGGCGCTCGGGCGCTGGCCGGTGCTGCGGCCGATGCTGGTCTCGACCCTGTCCTCGGTGAGCTTCTTCACGGTGTTCACCTACATCACGCCACTCCTGATGGGGGTGACCGGGCTCAGCGCCCGCGGCGTCACCGGCGCGCTGTTCGTCGCCGGCATCGGCCTCACCGCCGGCAACCTGATCGGCGGCCGCCTCGCCGACGGGAATCTCACCGCCACGGTGATCGGCAGCTTCCTCGGCCTCATCGCCGTCCTCGCCCTGCTGGCGGGCGTCGCCCGCTTCGAGATCGCGATGCTGACGGCGCTGGTGGTCTGGAGCGGGCTCGCCTTCGCCCTGGTCTCGCCGTTGCAGATCTGGGTGGTGGAGGCGGCCAGCGATGCCCCGAACCTCGCCTCCACCCTGAACCAGGGCGCGTTCAACCTCGGCAACGCCACCGGCGCCTGGCTCGGCGGCGTCGCGCTGACCGCGGGCGTCGGCTACGGCCAGCTGCCGCTGATCGCTGCCGCGGTGTCAGCCCTCGGGCTCGGCCTCGCGCTGTCGGCGATGTCGGGGCCGACGCGCTCGGTCCTGCCGGCGCCGGTCCACCCCGGCTGATCGCGCCGCGGGGACGCTATCGCTCTGGTTGCAGGATACTGCCGCTCACGCATGCGACAACGCCGAACCGTTAATATTTGGCTACACACATGCGCCCGATGCATGCGCGAAGTGCAACCTTGTCCATTGTTGCGGCGCACCATGATCGGCATCTTCGGAGCGAACGGACGGCCCTGCGGCCGTCGCCCCACGGAGAGCGATCCATGACCCAACCTGCCCCGAAGCCCGGCCTGTTCTCGCAGATGCTCCGCCTTTGGCTCGAGCACAACCAGCGCATGCTCGACATGCGGATGGGCCCGTTCTGAGCCTGCGATACGAACCTCCCGGCCCCTGAATAGCCGGTCCCGCGCATGCGCCGGGCCGGCTTTTTCATGTCCTCGATCCGGCGTCAGCTTCGTGCCAGGTCGCCGAGCAGGCTCGCGGCGACGGTGGCCTTCGAGACCGTCAGCCCCGAGGCCGCGATGGCGTCGACCGCGCTGCGGATGCGGGCCAGCGACGGGCCGCGGGCCTTGCCCCAGGCGGCGACCGCCTCCGGGCCGGCGCCGATGTCGCCGACGACCTCGGCGGTGAGCTGCCGGTGCGCGGTCGAGATGCCGGCCACCGCCCGCTCGAGCGCGACGCGGTCGAAGGTGTCGGAGACCGGCGCCGCGCGGGCGGCTTCGGCGAGCGCGTCGAGGGAGAATTCCCGCTCCAGCGCGAAGTGCGTCGCCGCGATCTCCGCGACCGGCCGCCCGCTGGTGCCGGCGACGCGAACGATGTCGGGCGCCGAGGTCAGCGCCCGCAGCGAGGCGAGGCGGAGCGCCGGCTCCGCATCCATGCCCTGCCCGACGAGGTCGGCACGCCGCCGCTCGATCGCCGCGTTCGCCTCCGCGCCGAGGACGCCGGGGAGGGACGCGAGCACCGCGGCGATCCCGTCGCGATAGCGCGCCACCAGGGGCGCGATGCCGCTGGCGAGGTCGAGATTGCGGATGAACCAGACGATGCGGTTGACCAGCAGGTCCTGCACCTCGGCGTAGAGGCCGATCTGGGCCTGCCCGCCGATCCGCCCGGCCAGCCCGTCGATGGCCGCGTTCAGCTCCATCAGGCCGAAGGCGTCGCGGGTCACGGCGTAGGCCTTGGCGATGGTGGCGGCGTCCGCCCCGGTCTCGTCGGTCAGCCGCGTGACGAGCGAGATGCCGCCGCGGTTGACGATGATGTTCGACAAGGCCGTCGCGATGATCTCGCGGCGCAGACGGTGTCCCCTCACCGCATCGGGGAAGCGCTCGCGCAGGGCCTTGGGGAAGTAGCGCTGCAGCTCGCGGTCGAAGTACGGGTCGTCCGGCACCGGGCTCGCCAGCACCGCGTCGTAGAGCGAGAGCTTGGCGTAGGCGAGCAGCACCGCGTATTCCGGCCGCGTCAGGCCCTCGCCGCGGCGCATGCGCTCGGTCAGCGTCGCGTCGTCGGGCAGGTACTCGACCGCGCGGTCGAGGCGGCCTTCCGCCTCCAGCGCCTGCATCGTCCGCATCGCGAAGCCGGCCTCGCCGAGGCCGCGGTGCTGGGCGAGCGAGAGAGCCAGCGTCTGCAGCTCGTTGTTGCGCAGCACGAGGTGGGCGACCTCGTCGGTCATCGCGACGAGGAGCGCGTTGCGGGCATCCGCATCGAGGCGGCCGTCGCGCTCCGGGGTCATCAGCGCGATCTTGATGTTCACCTCGACGTCCGAGGTGTTGACGCCGGCCGAGTTGTCGATCGCATCGGTGTTGAGCCGGACGCCGGCCCGCGCCGCCTCGATGCGCCCGCGCTGGGTCAGCCCGAGGTTGGCGCCTTCGCCCACCGCCTTGGCGCGGATCTCCGGGCCGGTGATGCGCACGGCGTCGTTGGCCCGGTCGCCGGCCTCCTCGTCGGTCTCGGTGGTGGCGCGGACGTAGGTGCCGATGCCGCCGAACCAGAGCAGGTCGACGGGCGCCTTGAGGATCGCCTGCATCAGCTCGGCGGGCGAGGCGGAGGCGCGCTCGAACCCGAGCACGGCCCGGATCTCGGCCGAGAGCGGGATCGCCTTGAGCGCGCGCGAGAAGACGCCGCCGCCGGCCGAGATCAGGCTTTTGTCGTAGTCGGCCCAGCTCGACCGGCCGAGGTCGAACAGGCGTTTGCGCTCGGCAAAGCTCGCCGCCATGTCGGGCGTCGGATCGAGGAAGATGTCGCGGTGGTCGAAGGCCGCCACCAGCTTCAGGGTGCGCGAGAGCAGCATGCCGTTGCCGAACACGTCGCCCGACATGTCGCCGACTCCGACCACCGTCACCGGATCGGACTGCGTGTCGACGTCGATCTCGCGGAAGTGGCGCTTCACCGCCTCCCAGGCGCCGCGGGCGGTGATGCCCATGCCCTTGTGGTCGTAGCCCTGGCTGCCGCCGGAGGCGAAGGCGTCGCCGAGCCAGTGCCCGCGCTCCAGCGAGAGCGCGTTGGCGATGTCGGAGAAGGTCGCGGTGCCCTTGTCGGCGGCGACCACGAGGTAGGCGTCGTCGGCGTCGTGCCGCACGGTGTCGGCCGGCGGCGCGATGCCCTCGGCGACGAAGTTGTCGGTGAGCTCCAGGAGCGTGCGGATGAAGATGCGGTAGCTCTCGGTGCCCTCCGCCAGCCACGCGGCGCGATCCGAGGCCGGCGGCAGGCGCTTGGGAAAGAACCCGCCCTTGGCGCCCACCGGCACGATCACCGCGTTCTTGACCTGCTGCGCCTTCACCAGCCCCAGAATTTCGGTGCGGAAATCCTCCGGCCGGTCGGACCACCGCAGGCCGCCGCGCGCGACGTAGCCGTAGCGCAGGTGCAGCCCTTCCACGCGGGGCGAATAGACGAAGATCTCGAAGAACGGCCGCGGCAGCGGCATGCCCGACACCTTGGCGCAGGCGAACTTGAAGGCGATCGTCTCGCGCGGGGTGCCGTCGGCGGCCTTCTGGAAGAAGTTGGTGCGGACCGCGGCCTCCACGAGGTTGACGAAGCGGCGCAGGATCCGGTCCTCGTCGAGGCTGGTCACGTCGGCGAGCGCCGCCTCGATGCCCTCGCGAACCGCCGCCTCGGCGGCCCCGCGGTCGCCCCCGGCGGCCGGGTCGAACCGGGCGTGGAACAGCGCGACGAGCTGGCGGGCGATGCCGGGATGCTGGCTCAGGGTCGCGGCGAGATAGTCCTGGCCGTAGCGCACGCGGAGCTGGCGCAGGTAGCGACCGAGGCCGCGCAGCAGCGCCACGTCGCGCCAGGCGAGGCCGGCCTCCAGCACGAGACGGTTGTAGCCGTCGGATTCGGCCTGGTTCGCGGCGATGGCGAGCATCGCCGCCTCCAGCGGCGCCTCGAGCGGGCCGATCTCGATGGCCGCACCGGTGGCGCGCTCCAGCAGCATGTCGTGCAGCCAGACCTTGATGTCGCTCCCCGCCGGCAGCACGCTGTAGGTCCGCTCGTTGATCACCCGGAAGCCGAGGTTCTCCAGGCCGGGCACCCGGTCGGACAGCGGCAGCGACGCCCCGCGCGAGAACACCTTCAGGCGCACCTGCGCCGCCGGGTCGGTGTCGCGGCGGTCGATCGCGACGGCGCGCGAGCGGTCCTCGGACAGGGATTCGAGGATGGCGATGTCGGCGATGGCGACCTCGGCGGAGAAGTTCTCGCGGTAGGCCGCGGAGAAGCCCTCGCCGTAGCGGACGGCCAGCGCCCGCGCCTCAGATCCGCCCATGGCCTCCGTGAGCGCGGCGCGCAGCGCGTCGCCCCAGGTCCGCACCAGGGCGGCGATGCCGGCCTCCAGCACCGAGGGGTCGCGCTCCGGCGCGCCGGCTTCGGAGAACCCGACGATGTAGTGGATCCGGGCCAGCAGCCCGTCGGGCAGGTCGGGATAGGTCGCCGAGAGCCGGCCGCCGTATTCCTGGGCGAGATAGGCGCCGATGCGGGCGCGCACGATCGAGTCGTAGCGGTCCTTCGGCACGTAGACGAGGAGCGAGACGAAGCGCCCGAACCGGTCGGTCCGCGACAGCACGCGGATGCGCGGCCGGTCGGCGAGGTTGGCGATGGCGAGGGTGAAGCGGAACAGCCGGTCCACGTCGATCTGGAACAGGTCGTCGCGCGGGTAGGTCTCCAGCACGGCGAGGAGCGCCCGCCCGGCATGGCTCGTCGGGTCGAGGCCGGCCTTCTCGACCACGGCCGTGACCTTGCCGCGGAGATAGGGCACCTCGCGGGCGAGCGCGGTGTAGGCCGCGGCGGTGAACAGCCCGACGATGCGGACCTCGCCGGTGAGCTTGCCCGTCGCGGAGAACAGCTTGACCGCGACGTAGTCGAGATGCGCCGCGCGGTGGACGCGGGCCTTGAGGCTCGCCTTGGTGATGATCAGCGCGTGCGGCTCCTCGAGGAACGCGACGATCTCCGGCGTCATGTCCACGAGCGCCCGCCCGCGGCGCAGCACGGCGAGGCCCGGATCGCGCAGGATGCCGAGGCTTTCGGCCTCGGCCGCCCGCTCGCCGGGCAGCGCGTGCTCGCGCATGCCGAGCAGGGTGAAGTGGCCGTCGCGCAGCCATTCGAGGAAGGCGCGCGCCTCGGCGACCTCGCCCTCGGGCAGCGGCGGGGGATTGCGGCCGTAGCCCTCGGCGAGCGCGCCGAGCCGGGCCAGCATCGCGTCGTGGTCGTCGGTGACCAGGGCCACATCGCGAAAGACCTGCGCGAGGCCGGCTTCGAGGCGTTCGCGCGCCTCGCCGGCGTCGAGCCGGTCGAGGTGGATGTGGATGAAACTCTCGCGCAGCAGGGCGCCGTGGGCGTCCGCCGTGGTCTCCCCGACGACGCGGACGAGCGCCCCGTCGGCGTCCCGCTCGACGCCGAGGATCGGGTGGGCGACGAGGTGGGGCGTCAGGCCCTGCTCGGTCAGCTCCGCCAGGGTCGAGTCGAGCAGGTAGGGGCGGTTGTCGTTGACGACCTCGACGACGGTCAGCTCGCGGGTGCGCCCGGGGCCGGGCACGGCGACGTCGACGAGCCGCAGGTTCGCCGCCGAACCCGTGGCGCGCGGCACCGCGAGATGCGCCCGCGCGGCGATCGCGAGATCGGCCAGCGCCTCGGCCGGGTAGGGCGCCAGGTCCTCCGGCGGCACCCGGCCGAACAGGTCGCGGACGAAGCCGCCCGGTCCGCCGCGGCCGCCCACGATCGATGCCGCCGCCTCGATCAGGTCGGTGCGGGCGGATTTCGCCTCGCTCGTCGCCAGGGCGGTGGCCGATTCCAGCGCCGATTCGGTTTCCAGCACCATGGGCGGGGACCCTCCGGACCGGCACCGACGCCGGTCCCGCCCCGGACGTTAGGGGAGGGCCCATGGCGAGTCGATGACGCTCGCCGCTCGCAGGCCCGCGCCGGGTGACAGGCGGGCCGTGACGACCGGCGTTTCTGGAAGGGGCGCCGCTGCCGTCCGGCGTTGCTCCTGCGCGCCGTACCGGTTTCCACCGGTCGCGCTCGAAAACGGGAACCGCGCCGGGACTCGCCGGTTGACGCCATATTGGAGCTGTTCTAATTAAGAACTGCAGACGGACGACGGAGCCGGCGACGGTTCCGACAGCCCGCGACAGACGCCCGAACCGGAGAAACCCGATGACCTCGACCAACGCCTCCTGCAACAGCTGCCGCTTCTTCGACGACCACAAGACCAACGGCGCCTCCGCCGTCGGCGATCAGGGCCTGTGCCGCTTCAACCCGCCGGTGAGCCAGCCGGCTCCCGAGTCCAAGGGCCTGTGGCCGGTGGTGGCCTCGCAGGATTGGTGCGGCCACTTCACCGCCGAGATGACCGCGGCCGAGTGATCGCCGCGCGGTCCCGAAGGGATCGCCGAACGATCGACCGCAGGGGCCGGCGCCGTCGCGCCGGCCCCTTTTTTGCGTGAGCGGATCGATGACGCCTGACCTGCGCCCGGCCGTCGACGCCGACATCGCCGCGATCGCCCGGATCTACGCCGACGCGGTGACGAACGGCACCGCGAGCTTCGAGACCGAGCCGCCGACTTTGGCCGAAATGGCGCGGCGGCGGATGGCGCTCGTCGCGGACGGCTATCCCTACCTCGTCGCCGAGCGCGACGGCGCGGTCTGCGGATACGCCTATGCCGGTCCCTATCGCGCGCGGGCGGCCTATCGCTCGACGGTGGAGGATTCGGTCTACGTCGCCGAGGCCGCGCGCGGTGTCGGGATCGGCCGCGCCCTGCTGGCGGTGCTCATCGCGGCCTGCGAGGCGATCGACGCGCGGGTGATGGTGGCGGTGATCACCGATCCGGGCTCGGAGGCGTCGGTGGCGCTGCATGCGGGCCTGGGCTTCGCGCATGCCGGCGTGCTCGAGAACGTCGGCCACAAGCACGGGCGCTGGCTCGGCACGGTGCTGATGCATCGCCGGCTCGGGCCCGGGCCGGACGCGGCCCCGTCGCGGACGTGAGCGAGACGGTCGCCGGCCCGCACGCTCAATCCAATCGGTAGCGCACCGGCTCCATCGCGGGCGGAAGCGGCTCGCCGAGGGCGTCGAGCACCGTGCGCTCGGCCGTGCGCAGCATCGCATCGAGGGGCAGGTCGTTCGCCTCCAGGCCGAAGGGCTCTTCCAGCTCGTCGCCCAGCGCATCGAGGCCGAAGAAGGTGTAGGCCACCAGCATGGTCGCGACCGGCGTCGCCCAGCCGAGCGAGGCCGACAGCCCGAACGGCAGCAACAGGCAGTAGAGCCACGCCGTGCGGTACAGCAGCAGGGTGTAGGCGAAGGGCAGGGGCGTGCCGTGGATCCGCTCGCAGGCGGTATGGATCGCCGACAGGTCCGAGACCTTGCGCTCGAGGACGCCGAACAGCACGTCGGTGAGATGCCCGTCGCGATACGCGCCCGCGAGGTCGCGGGTCAGGCCGGCGAGCACCGCATCGGTCGGGCTCGGGCAGGAGCGCAGGCGCGCGACCTCGCCCGGCGGCAGCCAGGGCGCGACGGCGGCCGCCTCGTCGAGGCCGCGCAGCCGCGAGTGCAGGCCGTGGCCGAAGCCCGCGAGCCGGCGCAGACCGGTGCGGCGGACCGCATCGTGCTCGGGGCCGGGCAGGAGGGCGACCAGGGTCCGGCTCAAGCCGCGCATCTCGACGATCAGCGCGCCCCACGCCTTCCGGGCCTCCCACCAGCGCTCGTAGCAGGCGTTGTTGCGGAAGCTGAGAAAGATCGAGAGCGCCAGCCCGATCAGGGTGAACGGGCCGATCCCGGCCGTCACCGGAAACCGTTCCGGAACGCGCTGCTCGACCGCGACCACCAGCGCGGCGAAGGCCGTCAGCCCGAGGACCTTCAGCGCCACCCGCGGCAGGATCGAGCCGCGCAGGGTGAACAGGATGGCGAAGAGGTTGGGACGGGGGCGAACGATCATGGATGGCAGGCTTAGCCGAAGCGGGTCGCTCCCGTCATCGGCCGTGCGGCACGGCGCGCCGAGGCACGGCCATGATCCCGTCATGTTCCGAGCGGATGGCGGGCCCCAGAGATTGGGCACGCGGGCGGGGCGAAGGCCACGGCGCGGGCGCGCGGAAGGAGTAGTGGGTATGACGGTTCGACGGATCGGCGCGGGAATCAGCGCCTGGGCCGGGCGTGCGATGGTGCTGGCCATGCTCTCGGGCATCGCGCACGCGGCGACGCCCGCGGACCCGAGCGGCACGTGGCTCACCGAGGACGGGCGTGCCCGCATCCGGGTGGAGAAGTGCGGCCCGAGCAACAAGAGCCTGTGCGGCTACGTCGTGTGGCTGAAGGTGCCGCTCAACGACAAGGGCCAGCCGCGGGTCGACTTCAAGAACCCCGACGCGAGCAAGCAGACGCGCGCATCGCTGGGCCACCAGCTCATCATGGGGCTGAAGCCGAACGCCGACGCCCATTACGAGGGCAAGATCTACAATTCCGAGGACGGCAAGTCCTACGACGTGACGATCTGGTCCGACACCCCGGAGGAGCTGACCGTCCGCGGCTGCCTGATCGCCTTCCTGTGCAAGTCGCAGACCTGGAACCGCGTGACCGACGTGGTCGCCGGCCAGATGACCGGGCCGACGAACGGTCCGGGAGGCCCGCGCACCGATCCGGAATACATGGCCGCCAAGCCGGCCTCGACCGGCTCGACCGCCGCCAAGCCCGCGGCGGCTAAGCCCGGCGCGAAGCCGGCTCCGGCCGCCGGCACGCCGCCCGCGGCCGCGCCCGCCGACGAATAGGCGCCGCAGAACGAAGGCACTGTCGGCCACGAGAGCGTCTCCCGTGATCCCTGGATCACGGGAGACGCTCTGTTTCGTCGTGTGGTCGCGTTATCCTCACGCGCGTGGGCATCCGCCTCGCCCGAGAATGCTCCCCCGCGCCCCGGTCCCGTGTCAATCGGTCAGCGCGGCGTAGGTCAGCACCCGCAGCTCCTTTCGGATCGGCAGGGCCGAGGACGGGACGAGCTGCGTCAGCAGCACCACCGCGAGCTCCTCGGCCGGGTCGACCCAGAACGCGGTCGAGGCCATGCCGCCCCAGGCGACCTCGCCCGGCGTGCCGACGATCTGGGCTTTGGCCGGATCGAGCATCACCGAGAAGCCGAGCCCGAAGCCGATGCCGTGATAGGACGATTCCGCGAAGCGCGGCGTGCCGATCGCGGCGAGGTCGCCGGGCAGGTGGTTCATCGTCATCAGCTCGACCGTCTTGCGCCCGAGCAGGCGCGCGCCGTCGAGCTCGCCCTTGTTCAGGATGAACCGGCAGAAGCGCAGGTAGTCGGAGGCCGTCGAGACGAGGCCGCCCCCGCCGCCGGCGATCGCCGGAGGCTTGGCGAAATGGGTCTCGACCGCGTCGTCGTAGAGCGTCAGCGTGCGGGTGCGGTCGTAGACGTAGTTCGCGGCGAACCGCCCCATGTTCTCGGGTCTCACGAAGAAATCGGTATCGATCATCCCGAGCGGCGCGAGCACGGCGTCGCGCAGGTAATCCGCGAAGTCGCGCCCCGAGACGACGGCCACGAGGTGGCCGAGCACGTCCGTCGAGACGCTGTAGTTCCACGCCTCGCCGGGCTGCGACAGGAGCGGGAGCCGGGCCACGGTCGCCACCACCTCGGCGAGGCTCGCATCCGGGCGCAGGAAGTCGGCGCCCTGCTGGCGGTAGAGCGCATCGACCAGGGTCGATTCCATGAAGCCGTAGGTCAGGCCGCCGGTATGGGTGAGCAGGTCGCGGATGGTGATCGGGCGGCGGGCCGGCTCGGTCTCGAGCTTGGCGCGGTTGCCGCCGGTCGCGACCCGCATCTCGGAAAACTCCGGCAGGAAGCGCGCGACCGGGTCGTCGAGCTGGAACCGGCCCTCCTCGTAGAGCTGCATCACCGCGACCGAGGTCAGCGGCTTGGTCATCGAGTAGATCCGCGTCACCGTGTCGGTGGTGAACGGCGCCCTGCGGGCGAGGTCAGCGAGGCCGTGGGCGCGCTCGAACACCGTGTGCCCGCGCCGCGCCACGCTCACCGACAACCCGGCGAGCTTGCCCTCCGCGACGAGGCTGCGCATCCAGCCGTCGATCCGTTCCAGGCGTCCCGGGTCGATGCCGACGTCCTGCGGCCTTCCGTCGATCGCATCGCTCATGCCGTGCTCCTTGTTCCCGGCGCCCGATGTAGCGGTCCTGGGGCGGCGGGACAGCTCCCGAGGCTCACCAGCCCATCGTTCCGGGCCCGCCCTTGAACGGGCCGACGATGCCGGGGGTGATCCAGCCGCCGTAGAAGCCGCCCGGCTGCGGCTCCGCGCGGACGCCGCCGACGGTGCAGGCCTCCATCGGGCCGGCATAGAAGGCGACGTAGCCGGCGATGGCGCGGAAATCCGGCGTCGGATCGGGATAGGCCCAAGCGGCACCGGGAACAGCCGCGCCGGGAATCGCTGCGCCGCCCGCCGTCACGTCGAACAGCACCGCGCGGCCCTTCCATTCGCAGATCCCGGCCCGGTGCGCCGGCCCGAGCACGCCCTCGGCGACGTCGGCGGGCGGGAAGTAGTAGGTCGGCGGATGGCTGGTCTCGAGCACGCGGAACCCGGCCCGCGTCTCGGCGATGGTGCGGCCGCCGAGGACGACCTTCAGCGTCGCGGCGACCGGCTCCAGCCGGGGCGGGCGCGGATAAGCCCACACGCTCTCCTCGCCGGGCTTCGTCGGGGATGGGGTCGGATGCATCGCGTCGTCCTCGGTTCGTCTCGTCCGAAACATAGGGCGCCGCGAAGATGCGTTTGCCGAAAACGCGCGGCGTGCTAGCCCCGACCCGACAGCCCGGAGCGCCGCCGTTGGACACGCCCATCGCCCTCTTCCTCGATTTCGACGGCACCCTGGTCGAGATCGCGCCGCGGCCGGACCTCGTCCGGGTCGAGCCCGGGCTGGTGCCGATGCTCCAGGCGCTGCACGCCCGGCTCGACGGGGCGCTGGCGATCGTGACCGGGCGCCCGGTCTCGGTGATCGACGACTTCCTCGCACCCGCCGCCTTCGACGTCGCCGGGCTGCACGGGGTCGAGCGCCGGGTCGACGGCGTCCTCACCGGCGGCAGCCCGGACGACCATCCGGAGCTGCGTGCGCGGATGCCTCGGCTCCGGGCCCTGGTCGCCGACCTCGACGCGGTGCTGATCGAGGACAAGGGCGCCTCGGTCGCCGTGCACTGGCGCCTGGCGAACCCGGCCGATGCCGAGCGGGCGGAGGCCGCGGTCACGGCGATCGCCACCGAGCTGTCGGGCCAGTACCGGCTCCAGCTCGGGAAGGCGGTCGGCGAGATCGTGCCGGCCTCGGCCACCAAGGCGCACGCGATCCGCGCCTTCCTCGAGCACGCCCCCTATGCCGGCCGCCGCGCGGTGTTCCTCGGCGACGACCGCACCGACGAGATCGCGTTCGCCAGCGTCGCGGCGTATGGCGGCCTCGGCATCCGCATCGGGCCCGGCGAGACCGCGGCCGCGCGGCGCCTGGCCGACCCGAACGCGGTGCACGCCTTGCTTGGCAGCTGGGCGGCGGGCGGGATCATCGACCCGGACACGCTGCCGGCGGCCTGAGCCGCGCCGGCGGCTCCATCAGACAGACAGCGACGCGTCGGTCGGGACGGCCCGCGTCGATCGGGAAAGGGTACCGCATGTTCGCGTTTCCGGTCCTCGTCGGCGATATCGGCGGCACCAACGCCCGGTTCGCGGTGGTCGATTCCAAGGGCGCCGCGCCGCGCCCGCTCTCGCACGAGGAGACGGCGCGCCACCCCGACCCGTCGAGCGCCATCCGCGCGGCGCTGGCCAAGCAGGGCGATGGAGGCGGAAAGCCGCCGCGCTCGGCGATCCTAGCCATCGCCGGCCGGGTCGACGGCCCGAAGGTGCAGCTCACCAATGCCCACTGGGTGATCGAGGGCGCGAAGATCGGCGCCGATTTCGACCTCGACTCGTCCGTCGTCGTGAACGATTACGTCCCGGTCGCCGCCGGCGCCGCCGGCATCGCGCCGCACGACCTGACCCCGATCGGGCCGACCGGGCACGCGCCCGGGGGCGCCCGCGTCGTGCTCGGGCCCGGCACCGGCTTCGGCGCCGCGGCCCTGGTGCCGTATTCGGATCGCCTCGCGATCGTCTCGACCGAGGCGGGCCACACCGATATCGGCCCCGCCGACGCGTTCGAGGAGAAGGTCTGGCACGCGCTGGAGCGCGTCGAGGACCGGATCACCGTCGAGACCGTGCTCTCCGGCCCCGGCCTCGCCCGCCTGCACGCCGCGGTGCGCCACGTCAGGACCGGCGAGCCGCCGGAGAAGATCGAGCCGGCGGCGGTGACCCAGGCCGGGCTCGACGCCTCCGACCCGCATGCCGCCGAGGCGCTGGAGCTGTTCGGTCGCGTGCTCGGCCGCGTCTGCGGCGACCTCGCCCTGACGTTCCTGGCCACCGGCGGCGTCTATATCGGCGGCGGCATCGCCCCGCGGATCGTCAAGCTGCTGCAGCAGGGCGGCTTCCGCGATTCCTTCGAGCGGAAGGCGCCGTTCGCCGCGATGATGCGGGCGATCCCGACCAGCGTCATCACGGTCCACGACCCCGCCTTCACCGGGCTCGCGGCCCTGGCGAGCGAGGGCGAGACCTTCGTCTATCACGGGCAGGTTTGGCGCCGGGGGGCGTGACCTCAACGCCGCCCGGCCAGATCATGGCGCGCGGGACGAGCCGTCACGCCGCCGCGAGCGGCTTCGAAACGTCCTCCAGGGACCGCCCCTCGGCCGCCGTGCCGAAGAGGCCGCCGACGATCGAGGCCACCGCCATCAGCGCGGCGCCGACGAGGTAGCCGCCGAAGACCGCGTCGCGGGAGCCGGTCTCGACGAGCGAGCCGAACAGCAGCGGCCCAGACACGCCGCCGATGCCGGTGCCGATCGCGTAGAAGCCGGCGATGGCCAGCGCCCGGATCTCCAGCGGGAAGGTCTCAGCCACCGTGAGGTAGGCGGCGCTCGCGGCGGCGGAGGCGAAGAAGAACACCACCATCCACACGCCGGTCTGTGCCCAGGCGCCGAACACCTCGATCTTGAACAGGTACCCCGCGCCCGCGAGCAGCAGCGCGGAGATGCCGTAGGTGAAGGCGATCATCGGGCGGCGGCCGACCGTGTCGAACAGGCGCCCCAGCAGCACCGGCCCGAGGAAGGAGCCGAGCGCGAACGGCAGCAGGTACCAGCCGACGCTGCCGCCGGGCACGCCGTAGAAGCGCTCCAGCACCAGGGCGTAGGTGAAGAACAGCGCGTTGTAGAAGAACGCCTGCGCGATCATCAGCGACAGCCCGACGAACGTCTGCCGGCGCGAGGTGCCGAACATCGTCCCGAACACTTCCGAGAGCGGCGTGTGGCTGCGGGTGCGCAGCTTCATGCGCTTGCCCGCGTCGACCGGCGGCAGGGTGTGGCCCTCGTCGGTGAAGCGCTTCTCGATGCCGGTGACGACCCGGTCGGCTTCCGCCGTGTAGCCGTGCGTCGCGAGCCAGCGCGGGCTCTCGGGGATCCAGGTGCGCAGCAGCAGGATCACGAGGCCGATGGCGCCGCCGGTGAAGAACGCGACGCGCCAGCCCCAGGCCGGGTCGATCACCTCGGGCTTCAGCAGGACGATCGACAGGAAGGAGCCGAGCGCCGCGCCGATCCAGAACGAGCCGTTGATGACGAGATCGGTCCAGCCGCGCACGCGGGCGGGGACGAGCTCCTGGATCGTCGAGTTGATCGCGGTGTACTCGCCGCCGATGCCGGCGCCGGTGAGGAAGCGGAAGATGCAGAAGGAATAGACGTTCCACGACAGGCCCGTCGCCGCGGTCGCCGCGAGGTAGAGGGCAAGCGTGATGAAGAACAGCTTCTTGCGGCCGATGCGGTCGGTGAGCCAGCCGAAGCCGAGCGCCCCCGTGACCGCGCCGACGAGGTAGGACGAGGCGGCCAGGCCGACGTCAAACTCGGTGAAGCTCATCGGCGCCTTGCGCAGCGCCCCGACCAGCGCCCCGGCGAGCGTCACCTCGAGCCCGTCGAGCACCCAGGTGATGCCGAGCGCCACGATGACGAGGACGTGGAACCGGCCCCAGGGCAGCCGGTCCAGTCGCGCCGAGATGTCGGTGTCGACGACCGTGCCCATGGGGGCGCGCTCGGGCGTCTTCTCGCCCGAGGCCGTCTCGACTTTGGTCGCCATGACTGTGTTTACCTTGACTCGAGACTGCTGTTCAGAACGGCGGAGACCAACAAAAGGTTCGGCCGAGCTTTCATCGTTGCGGGCTTTGATGGCGGCATCACCGTGGATGCTCCCCATGAAGCCTCGCCCCGACGTCCGCAAGACAGGGCGCCTCCCGCCCCGCCATTCCTTGGCCGCCCGTTCCGGAGCCCGCCGCCTCGGCCCCTGCCTGCGCGTGGCGATCCTGGGCACGGCCGCGCTCGCCGGCCTCGCCATCGTGCCGACGCACGGCGCCGACGCGACGCTCGCCCGGGACCGGCAGCCGGTCGCGATGTCCGGCGCCGACCGCTGGCGCCTGCGCCCGGCCCAGACCAACATCGTCCTGCCCGCGGCCGCGCAGGCGCGGGTGCGCCCGGCGATGCCGATCCCCGAGGAGCGCCGCCGCGTCCGGCAGGTCTACCCGGCCTACACCGAGATGCGGTGACATCGCCGGGCGCGGGCGTCAGGCGTCGGCGCGCGGATCGAGCGCGTCGGCCAGCCCGTCGCCGAGCCGGTTGAGCGCGACCAGCGTCGCGACCAGGAACGCCGCCGGCCCGGCGAGCATGTGGGGGGCGGATTCGAGGCTGCGCGCGCCCTCCGCGATCAGCACGCCCCAGCTCGTCGCCGGCTCCTGCACCCCGAGGCCGAGGAACGACAGGAAGCTTTCCAGCAGGATCACCCGCGGCACCAGCAGCGTGGCGGCCACCGTCACCGGCCCGAGGGTGTTGGGCACGATGTGCCGGCGCAGGATGGTCGCGGCTGAGAGCCCCAGCGCCTCGGCGGCGCGGACGAAGTCGCGGCGGCGCAGCGCCAGCGTCTGGGCGCGGACGATGCGGGCCATGTCGAGCCATTCCACGGCGCCGATCGCGATCAGGATCAGCACGAGGCTCGCGCGGAAGAACACCACCAGCACGATCACGAAGAACACGAACGGCAGGGCATAGAGGATGTCGACGACGCGCATCATCGCGGCGTCGACGGCCCCGCCGGCGAAGCCCGCCACGGCGCCGTAGACGATGCCGACGCCGAGGGCGACCAGCGTCGCGGTGAGCCCGATCAGCAGCGAGACGCGGCCGGCCACGAGGCTGCGGCTGAGCAGGTCGCGCCCGTGCACGTCGGTGCCGAGGAGGAAGTGCAGCCTGCGGACCGGCACCGCGACGGTGAGGCGCCGCCCCTCGTCGTCGCGGGCGACGATGCGCGGCTCGCCGAACAGGTCGGAGCGCGGCAGGTAGACGAGGCCGCGCGCGTCGATGGGCGCCTCCGAGGCCAGCACGAGGCGGAGCACGCCGTCCGCCGTCTCGGCCTGCGCGACCGCGGCGCGGATGCGGAAGGCGAGGCGATCGAGCGCCGGCCTCAGATGATCCGCGTCGGGCTGCGCCGCGAAGCCGGGGGGAAGCTGGCGCAGGTCGGGGTAGGTCCGCTCCGGCGCATGGCCGGTGAGGAAAGGGCCGACGAGGCAGGCGAGCGTCAGCAGGACAAGCACGGCGAAGGCCGCCGTCGCGCCGCGATGGCGCGAGAGCCGCAGCAGCGCGCGGCGCGTCGGCGGCAGGCGCGGGGGTAGGCTCACGCGTGCAGCCGAAGGCGCGGGTCGAGCCACGCGGAGACGAGGTCGGCGACGAGGTTGAGGGCGACGACGAGGACTGCGACCAGCACCACCGTCCCCATCACCAGCGTGTAGTCGCGGTTCAGCGCGCCCTCGACGAAGTAGCGGCCGATCCCGGGCAGGCCGAAGATGGTCTCGACCACCACCGAGCCGGTGAGCAGGGCGGCCCAGAGCGGCCCGAGGATCGCGACGACCGGCAGCAGCGCGCCGCGCAGCGCGTGGCGGGCGACGCGCCAGGGCGGCAGGCCGAGGCTGCGCATCGTCCGCACGTGCTGCGCGCGCAGCGCCTCCGCCATCGCCGCGCGGGTGAGCCGGGCGATGCCCGCGGCCTGCGGCAGCGCCAGGGTGATCACCGGCAGCACGAGATGCGTCGGCGCGCCGCCCTCCCAGCCGCTCACCGGCAGCCAGCGCAGCGACAGGCCGAAGGCGATCTGCAGCAGCGGCGCGACGACGAAGCTCGGGACCGAGAGACCGAGGGAGGCGCCCGCCCCGACGAGGCGGTCGAGCCATCCGCCGCGGCGGTAGGCCGCCAGCGTGCCGAGGCCGACCCCGAGGATCAGCGAGACGGCGAGCGCCAAGCCGCCCAGGATCATCGAGACCGGCAGGCCGCGGGCGAACAGGTCCGCGACGGTGAGGTCGCGAAACGAGAAGGACGGCCCGAGGTCGCCCCGCGCCAGGGCGGCGAGGTAGCGCCCGAACTGCACCGCCAGCGGCTGGTCGAGCCCATAGACCCGCCGCAGGTTGTCCATGGCCGCCGGTGCCAGCGGCCGCTCCAGGTCGAACGGGCCGCCGGGCGCGAGCCGCATCAGGAAGAAGCTCGCCGCGATCACCACGAACAGGGTCGGGACCGCCTGCAGCAGCCGGCGCAGGACGTAGCCGGTCATGGGCGATCGGGGCGTCGGAGGCGACGATGCCGCGTCGGAGCGTTCACGCCCGTCGCGCTTCGCGATACCCGGCCCAGATCCCGATCCCGAGCGAGGCCGGCAGCGTGACGGCGAGGTTCGTGCCGTGATTGAGGTAGAGATCGCCGAAGAACAGCATCGCGAACACGAAGACCCCGAGCAGGATCGGGTGACGCCTGGAGCGGGCCGGGTCGGGCGCCGGCGGTGCGACGTCGTCCATGGAATGCTCCGCTGCCGATGGTCCCGCCCTGTATCGGTCTCCCGCCCCGGCGAGACAAGCGCCGGGGACACGTGCTCAGCCCACCAGCCGCAGAAACCGCGTCGGCGCGGCGTTGCGCAGGTTCGGCACGTAGCCGTGCAGGCGCGGCGAGATCAGGGCCTTCGAGCGCGTGTGCATCACCGGGATCCAGGGCAGGTCGCGCATCGCGAGGCTCTCGGCGCGGGACAGCAGGTCGGCGCGGGCGGCGAGGTCGCGCTCGGCGGCGGCCTCGGCCAGGAGGGCGTCGTACGCGGGGTTCGACCAGTGGCCGGGATTCATGCCGTCGTTGCCGGTGGTGAGCAGGAACAGGAAGTTCTGCGGGTCCGAGTAGTCGGCGATCCAGGACATGCGGGCGACGTCGAAGTCGCCGCCGTCGCGCAGGTAGGCGAAGTGGGTCTTGGCGTCGGTGTAGACGAACCGGGTCTCGATCCCGAGGCCGCGCCACATCTCGGCGACGGCGACGGCGGTGTTGCGGTTGTTGTCGCTGGTGTTGAAGCGGTACTCGACGCGCAGCGGCCGATCCGGCCCGAAGCCCGCTTCCGTGAGCAGGCGCCTCGCCGTGTCCTCGTTGTCGATGGGGAGGCGGGTGCGCCCCTCGGTCTCCGGCGGCGTCCGGTAGTTGTCGAGGCCGGGCGGGCACAGCGAGTAGGCCGGGCTCATGGTGCCGCCCCACAACGCCGCGGCGAGGTATTCGCGGTCGAGCGCCAGCGAGAGGGCGCGGCGGACGCGGACGTCGTCGAAGGGCGGCTTGCGCGTGTTCACCGCCAGGGCGTAGAGCCCGAGCGAGGGTCCCAGCACCACCTGATCGCCGAAGCGGCGGCGGAGCGACGCCATCTGGTCGCCCGGCAGGTCGGCCAGCGAATCGAGCTCGCCCGCATCGTAGCGGCGCACCGCGCTCGAGAGGTCCGGCGTCGGCACGAAGGCGACCTGCGCGATCGCGACCTCGGCCGCCGCGTGGAAATGCGGGTTGCGCCTGAGCACGATGCGGTCGTTCGGCACCGAATCCGCCAGGGCATAGGGGCCGTTCGAGACCAGGTTGCCCGGCCGGGTGAAGCCGTCGCCGAAGCGCTCGACCGAGGGGCGGTGCACCGGCAGCGCGGTCTGGTGCGTCAGCAATTCGAGGAGGTAGGGGGTTGGCGCCTCCAGCGCGATCGTCAGCGTGCGCGGGTCCGGCGCCGCGACCCCGAGCGCCGTCGCCGGCATCGTGCCGCGGTTGATAGCGGCCGCGTTGCGGATCGGAAACAGCACCTCGGCGTACTTCGCCGCCGTCTCCGGCGCGAGGATGCGGCGCAGGGAATAGACGAAGGCCTCGGCCTCGACCGGATCGCCGTTCGACCAGCGCCCGCCTTCGCGCAGGGTGAAGGTGTAGGTCAGCGCATCGTCCGAGATGCGCCAGGATTCCGCCGCGCCGGGGACGATGGCGCCGCGATTGTCGTAGGTGAGAAGGCCGTCGTAGAGGTCGCGCAGGATGTGCGCCTCGGCCACCGTCGAGGAGCGATGCGGATCGAGGGTCTCGGGATCGGCGTCGTTGCCGCGCCGATACGTGGCCTCCGGCGCCGCTCCGGCCCCGCCGGCCGAGCCCGCGAGCAGCAGGGCGCCGGCGCCGATCAGCCAGCCACGGCGCGGCAGGCGCATCGGCTCAGGCGCCGGTCTCGGGCACGAGCCCGGCGGCCTCGATGCCGGCGACCGCGCAGATCTCGTCGTTGTCCGAGGTGTCGCCGGAGATGCCGACGGCGCCGAGAAGGCGCCCGTCGGCCGCACGGACCAGCACGCCGCCCGGGACCGGCACCAGGGCCGCCGGCCCGACAACGTGGCTCACCGCGGCGACGAAGTAGGGCTGCGCCTCGGCGCGGGCGTGGATCGCCCGCGAGCCGAGGCCGAGCGCGAGCGCGCCGTTGGCCTTGCCCATCGCGATCTCGGCGCGGCGGAGCGAGGTGCCGTCCTCCGCCTGGACACATTTTAGAGAACCGCGATCGTCATATACAACCACCGCAAGCGGCTTCAGGCCGCGCGTTCGCGCCGTCTCCAGGGCGGTGGCGACGATGGTGCGGGCGGCCTCGAGCGTCAGGTCGATCATCGGAACCGAGGGGGATCTTGGGGGGACGGACGGCCGCGCGGACGGTCCGCGACGGCCAGGGATCAGGACAGGGAGGCGATCGACGGTGCGTCGCGCGATCATCCATATCGGAATGCCCCGGACGGGGTCCACATCGCTGCAGCAGGTGCTGGCCAACCTGCGGCCGCGGCTGGCGGAAGCCGGCCTGCTCTACCCGGACCTCGCACCCGAAGGCGCCCAGCCCGGGTCCGACGTCAATCACCAGGGATTGGGCGAGGCGCTCGACGGGCGGCGGCCGAAGGCGGAGCGCCGCGCGATGCTTGCGCGCCTCGATCGCGTCCTGTCCGCGACGGACGCCGACACGGTGATCCTGTCCTACGAGGACTTCTCGGTGCAGCGGCCGAGCTTCGGCGTGCCCCGGACGCTGTCCGAGGCGTTCGCCCGCCGGGGCTTCGCGATGGAGGTCGTGATGGCGGTCAAGCCGCCGTTCGAGTTCCTGAACTCCGCCTACGCCCACCGCGCGCAACTGGTGAAGGAGCCGCGCAGCTTCCGCGAATACGCCCGTGCGAACCGCCGCTCCGGGCGGCTCGACTATCGCGCGCTGATCGCGCCCTGGGCGCGGGCGACGGACGGCGCCGTCACCGCCGTGCCGCTGCGCGACGCGCGCTCCGACGCGACGCTGGTCGAGCGGTTCGTCGCCGCGCTCGGGCTGACCGCGCGGCTCGCGCCGATGATGGACGCCGACGCCCTGCGGACCGTGATCAACCGCAGTTCCGGGCCGCTCGCCGTCGAGGCCTCGCGCCGCCTGCGGCACCTCCGGGTCCACCGCCAGGTGGAGGGCCACCCGCGCCGGATCGGCCACGTCCTCGACCAGGCGGCGTGGTCGCGCGGTCTCGATCCGGAGCCGTTCCGCGGCGACGCTCCGGACCTCGCCGAGGAGATCGCCGACCGCTTCGCCGCCACCTGCGCGCGCTTCGCCGACCTCGCCTGGGGCCTGCCGTGGGATCGCGTCGTCGCCGCGGCGCCGGCACGGGCGCCGAACGAGTGGGCCGGGCGGCCGATCCCGCCGGAGACCGAGGCGCAGATCGCGCTCCTGATGCGCGAGACGATGCGCCGCTTCGATTTCCGCAGGCCTCCGGCGTGGCGCCGGATCCCGGCCGAGTGCGCCGAGAGCGCCGCGTTGGGCGCGGCGCGCCTGATCGGCTTCGAATCACGCTGGCGCGTCAGCTGAGCGGCCCCTGTGCGAAGGGCCGTCGCGGGCTAGTTCCGGCGGCGACCCGTCCGCAGGAGACCCGACGATGGCCGAGACCGCCAGACCGCACGTGATCTGCCACATGACCAGCTCCGTCGACGGGCGGATCAAGACCCGCCGCTGGGGGATCGACGCCGACGGCCATTACGAGACGGTGCACGCGCGCCTCGACGGCGATGCCTGGATGTGCGGCCGCGTCACCATGCAGGGCTACGCCGACAGCGCCACGCCGCTCGCCGCCCCGCCCGCCGATGACGGCCCGGTGCCGCGCGAGGACCACGTCGCCCGGCGCGACGCGTCCGGCTACGCGGTGGCCCTCGACGCGAAGGGTCGCCTCGACTGGGGCGCGCGGAACGAGATCACCGGCGATCACGTGGTGGTGGTCCTGACCGAGGCCGTCCCCGACGCGCATCTGAGACGCCTGCGGGCGGGCGGGCAATCCTACCTGTTCGCCGGCACCGAGACGATCGACTTCGCGCTGGCGGTGGAGAAGCTCGGCCGCCTGTTCGGCATCGCCCGCCTCCTGGTCGAGGGCGGCGGCGGCCTCAACGGCTCGATGCTGCGGGCCGGCGTGATCGACGAGCTCAGCCTGCTGCTCGCCCCGGCCGTCGACGGCCTTCGCGGCACGCCCGCGGTGTTCGACGTCGACGGCACCGAGGCCGACTCGCTCGGGGCCAAGCGCCGGCTCGAGCTGAGATCCTGCGAGACCCTGTCCGGCGGGGTGGTCTGGCTCCGCTATCGCGTCGCCGCGGCCTGAGCGGTCAGGCGAGGCCGGCGAAGAACCCGTCGAAGAGCCCCGTCACCGTCGCCGGGTCCTCGAAATGCGGGAAGGCCCCGGTCGGCAGGGCCCGGATCGTCCAGTTCGGCCGGGCGGCGAAGCGCGGCGCGTCGCGGAAGTCGACGAAGTCGCCGCGGCTGCCGTGGAGCATCAGCACCGGGAGCGTCAGCGCCTCGTAGAGCGTGGTGGCGTCGGTCGGGAACAGGTGGCCGGCCACGAAGCAGTAGGGCGCGTGCCGCGCCCCGGGCTGGTGGGCCGAGCGGTAGTCGTAGGCGAACAGCCCCTCGTCGATCCGCTTCGAGCCGAAGGTCTTCTGCAGGAAGAAGCGCATGCTCGGGCGGCTGACGAGGAGGGCGAACAGCGCCGGCCCGAGGAGGCGCGAATCGACGATCGCACGGACGCGCGGGCTGCCGCGGTCGCCGCCCGCCGGCCCGCGCCCGGAGAGGCGCCGGTCGAACCCGGTCGGGCTGATCAGGCCGATCGCACGATAGGCCTCCGGCCGCTCGACCACGGCGCGGGCGAGGTAGGAGGCCGAGAGCGAGAGCGCGATCGCGTCGATGCGGACGCCGCCGTGCCGGCGCGCGATCGCGTCGGCGACGGCGTGGATCGCGTCCGCCATCACCCGCGGGTTGTAGAGCCGGCGCGAACGTTCGGAGAAGCCGAAGCCCGGCAGATCGAGGGCGTAGACCGGGCGCCGCCCCTGCGCATGCAGGTAGAGCGGGCGGACCTCGTAGGCGTTGGCGGCGGCGTTGATCGAGTGGATCAGCAGCAGCGGCATCCCTTCGGCCTCGGCCGAGCCGTAGACGCTCACCCGGCCGGCCGCCGTGTCGATCACCTCCCGCCGCCCGGGAAGGGCAGGGGGTAAGCCGTCGGAGCTCGTCGCCATCGCCTTGCGCCTCGTCTCGGGACGGATCGGTCGTCGCGACAACGGGATGAGCGGGCGGAACGTTGCCTGGCGCCGCCTGGTGCCTCGCCGTCGCATCGCGCCCTCGGCGCCGCACCCGGCAGCCGTTGACAGGGGGGCGGCGGTGTCGCGATCGTCCCCGGCCGAGGGGTGCCGGGTTCGTGGAACGCCGGATGCGCCGGCGACGCGAGGGAGTGACGGACCATGGCTCAGGCGGAGATCGGCGCGATCGAGCGCGCCACCCTGCGCACGGTGACGTGGCGCATCCTGCCGTTCCTGATGCTGGCCTACTTCGTCGCCTTCGTCGACCGGGTGAACGCGGGCTTCGCCGCCCTGCAGATGAACCAGGACATCGGCCTGTCGCCGGCGCAGTTCGGCCTCGGCGGCGGCCTGTTCTACGTGTCCTACGTGCTGTGCGAGGTGCCGAGCAACGTCGCGATGGAGCGCTTCGGCGCCCGCATCTGGCTCGCGCGGATCATGATCACCTGGGGGCTCGTCTCGGCCGGGATGGCCTTCGTCGTGGGCCCGGTCTCGTTCTACGCGGTGCGCCTGCTGCTCGGGGCGGCCGAGGCCGGGTTCTTCCCCGGCGTGATCCTCTACCTGACCTACTGGTACCCGCGCGCCTATCGCGGGCGGATCGTGGCGATCTTCATGGTCGCGATCCCGATCTCGAGCTTCCTCGGGTCGCCGCTCTCAGCCTGGCTGCTCGGCACCGACGGGATGCTCGGCTTCCGCGGCTGGCAGTGGCTGTTCCTGATCGAGGCGGTGCCGGCGGTGCTGCTCGGCATCCTCGCCTTCGTCCTGCTGCCGGACGGCCCCGCCCGCGCGAGCTGGCTGACGCCGCAGCAGCGCGCCTGGCTCACCGAGCGCCTGGCGGACGACCGGGCCTCGGTGGTGGAGGGCGCGGGGAGGCCCGCCGGCCACCTCTCGCTGCGGCAGGTGATGACCAACCGCTACGTGCTCGCCGCCTCGCTGATCTACGCCGGCGCCTCCGGGGCGAGCCAGTGCCTGTCGCTGTGGCAACCGCAGATCATCAAGTCCTTCGGCCTGACCAACCTCGAGACCGGGCTGCTGAACGCGATCCCCTTCGGCATCGCCTCGGTGCTGATGATCGTCTGGGGGCGGTCCTCGGACAGGCGGCGCGAGCGCGTCTGGCACACCGCGCTGCCGCTCGGGCTGCTGGCCGCCAGCCTCGCCGCGTCCGTGCTGACGAGCCAGCTCTGGCCGACGATCCTGATCCTGTGCCTCGCCATCACCGCGACCTACACCGTGAAGGGCCCGTTCTGGGCGCTCTCGACCGAATGGCTCTCGGCGGGCGCGGCCGCGGCCGGCATCGCCCAGATCAACGCCATCGGCAACATCGGCGGGTTCCTCGGCACCTACCTCCTCGGCGTCATCAAGGACGCGACGGGAAGCTACCCGCTGGGGCTGATGCCGCTGGTGATCCTCTCCGCCATCGGCTGCGCCCTGGTGCTGGGGCTCGGAAAGGCGAAGTCGCCGGCGCCCGCGCCGGCGCGGGCCTGAGGCCACCGGGAGAGGGGACCGGCGCCTTACCTAGTTCAGGGCATGGCCCGCGTGACCGCCCCTGCCGATGTCGACGCCGCGACAGCCACTGGCCCCTCCCATCGGTCCCGAACCGATGCGAACGCCCGCACGACCGGCAGCACCGCCTTCGCGAGCCGGATCTGGCCGGGCAGTCGCGGGACGCTCAGCGGCGCGTGCTTCAGCTTCGGGCTGGCGCGCTCGGCCTCCGCGACGACCTGGCCGACAAGGGGGAGGGCGGCGATCCGCGCCGCCTCGTCCGCCGGGATGCCGAGGCGGCGCGCCCAGGCCGTGCTCGCCCCGAGCCGGCCGGAGGCATGGAGCCGGCGCAGGCGGCGGCGCCAGAGGTAGCGATGGAGCGCGCGCGGCACCGGTTCGAGTCGCGCGTCGCAGAGCGCGCCGGGATCCTCGCAGCGGGAGCGGATGGTGTCGGCAACCCCGCCCGGCGCCCGGCCGGTGAGGCGGGCGGAGATGAACACCATCACCGCCGGGTCGTGGCGGACCCGGAACCCGTGCGCGAGGAGGCGGGCGACGAAGGCGCCGTCCTCGCCGAGGGCGATCTCCGGCATGCCGCCGACCCGGGCGTAGGCGTCGCGGCTGACGGCGAGCGTCGCGCCGATGGTGGTGCGGTGGCACGGCCACGGGTCGTTCGGATCGGGGTCGATCCGCGCCTCCGCCTCGGTCAGGAGCGCGCTGTAGGCGTCTTCCAGGCGTCCGCGGGCCGGGAGCGAGGGCGGCAGCAGGGCCGCCTCCTCGGGGATCAGCTCGACCCGGCCCGCGACCGCGTCGGCGCCGGCCGCGAGCGCGCGCAGGTTGGCGAAGACCCAGTCCGGCGGCACGCGGCTGTCGGCGTCGGTGGACAGGATGGTGCCGGCGCCGCCGAGCCAGCCGGCGGCCGCGTCCATCGCCTTGCGCCGGGCCCAGCCGGCATGGGCGCTGGCATATTCCATTTCGATCACCCGCACCGGCACGGAAAGCCGCGACACCAGCTCGGCGACGATGCGGGCGGTGTCGTCCGTGCAGTTGTTGAGGAAGAGCACGATGCCGAGGCGGCCCGGGGCCAAGCCCTGCTGCGCATCGAGGGCGTCGAGGCAGAAGCCGATGCGCTCGGCCTCGTTGCGCACGGGGATGGCGACGACCGTGTCCGGCCCACCGGCCGCCGGCGTCGTCGGCGCGATGGCATCGAGCACGACCGTATCAGGCATCATCCATCCTCGATCGCCGACGCTCTCCCGCACGGCGACGGTTCGTATCGTGGAACGTCGACATCCTGTCGCGGGCCGCGCCTGTACAGGGGCTGAAGGCCGATCAGGCCGCCGCCTCGATCTCCCCGCTCACCGAGAGCCATTCCTCCTCGGCGGCCCCGAGCGCCGCGACCGCGTCGGCGCGCATCTTCGCAATCTCGCCGGCCTTGGCCGCGTTCTGGAGGAAGGCGGTGCCGTCGCCGAGCGCCGCGTCGATCTTGGCGATGGCGGCGGTGAGCTTGTCCATGCGCGCCTCCAAGCCTTCGAGCCGCTTGCGCAAGGGGGCAAGCGCGGCGCGGCGCTCCACCGCCGAGCGCCGCGCCTCGGCCTGCTTGCCGCCCGAGGCGTCCTCGTCGCGGGCGGCGTCGCGCTCGGGACCGGCCAGCACGAGGCGCCGGTAATCGTCCATGTCGCCGTCGAAGGTTTTCACGGAGCCGTCGGCGACCAGCCAGAGCCGGTCGGCGCAGGCCTCGACCAGGAAGCGGTCGTGGCTGACCAGGATGACCGCGCCCTCGTAGTCGTTGATCGCCTCGACCAGCGCCTGCCGGCTCTCGATGTCGAGGTGGTTGGTCGGCTCGTCGAGGATCAGCAGGTGCGGCCCCTCGAAGGCGGCGAGCCCCATCAGCAGGCGGGCCTTCTCGCCGCCCGAGAGCTGCGAGACCGGCGTGTCCGCCTTGTTGGCGGGAAACCCGAGCCGGGCGGTGGCGGCGCGCACCCGCGCCTCGGGGGCGTCCGGCATCAGCGTGCGCAGGTGCGCCACCGCGTTCTCGGCCGGGCGCAGCTCGTCGAGCTGATGCTGGGCGAAGTAGGCGACCTTCATCTTCGAGGAGCGGCGCAGCTCGCCGGACAGCGCGTCGAGCCGGCCGCCGATGAGCTTGCAGAAGGTCGATTTGCCGTTGCCGTTGGCGCCGAGCAACGCGACGCGGTCGTCGGGGGCGAGGCTGAGGTTGAGGCCCGAGAGCACGATGCGGTCGGGGTAGCCGGCCGCCACCCGCTCCATCGCCACGATCGGCGGCGAGAGCGGCTTCTCCGGGCTCGGCAGGTGGATCACCGGCACGTCGTCCTCGATCAGCCCGGCGATCGGCACCATCTTAGCGAGCTTCTTGACGCGCGACTGCGCTTGGCGCGCCTTCGTCGCCTTGGCCTTGAACCGGTCGATGAAGCTCTGGAGATGCGCCCGCTCGGCATCCTGCTTCACCTTGGCCTTGGCCTGCAGCATCCGCTTCTCGGAGAGCTGCTTGGCGAAGGAGGTGTAGCCGCCGCGGTAGATCGTCAGCTTGCCGCGGTCGAGGTGCAGGATGTGGTCGACCGACTCGTCGAGCAGGTCGCGGTCGTGGGAGATGATGATCGCGGTGCGGGGATAGCGCTCGAGGTAGTCGTAGAGCCAGATCGTGCCCTCGATGTCGAGGTAGTTGGTCGGCTCGTCCAGCAGCAGCAGGTCGGGCTCGGAGAACAGCACCGCGGCGAGCGCCACGCGCATCCGCCAGCCGCCCGAAAAGTCCGAGCACGGCCGGTTCTGCGCCGCCGCGTCGAAGCCGAGGCCGTGCAGGATCGCCGCCGCGCGGGCCGGCGCCGAATGCGCGCCGATGTCGACGAGCCGCGTCTCGATCTCGGCACGGCGCAGCCCGTCGGCGCCCTCCGCCTCGGCCATGAGCTTCGCGCGCTCGGTGTCGGCGGCGAGCACGACCGCATGGAGCGTTTCGGGCCCGGCCGGCGCTTCCTGCGCCACCGCGCCGATGCGCATGCCCTTGGGCATCGAGACCGCGCTCGCATCCACCGGCCACTCGCCGAGGATCGCCTTGAACAAGGTGGTCTTGCCGGCGCCGTTGCGGCCGACGAGGCCGACGCGGGCGCGGTCGGGGATCGAGAAGCTCGCGCCGTCGAGGATCAGGCGCTCGCCGATGCGGAGGGTGAGGTCGTTGACGCGGAGCATGGGGCGTTCTGGCGAGACCGGCGCCCGGTGGCAAGCGTGCGGTGCCATGCGCTTGAGCCGTGGGATGCCTCAGACCAGGTCCCAAGCCGTCGGGTCGGACATGAGCTTGGCGACCAGCGCGTGGTTGAGCTCGTGCCCGGTATGGGCCGCCGTCAGCCGCCCGAGGATCGGATGGCCGGCGAGCGCGAGGTCGCCGACGAGGTCGAGGACGCGGTGGCGCACCGGCTCGTCGGGCACCCGCATCCCGCCGACGATGCCCCCGCGCACGATCATCGCCGCCGAGCGCACGCCGCAGCCCTGCAGGAATGGCTTGCGCGTCGCGAAGCCGTAGGCGCGCCCGAGCATCGCGCGCCAGTAGCGCCCGAAGCTGCGCGCCGGCGCGATCTCCGCGAGGAACACGTCCGGCGTGACCGGGCCGGACCAGTCGAGCGGGCCGAAATGCGCCAGCGCGAGGTGGGCGGAGACGTGGAGCCCGTCATGCGGCGCGATGCGCAGCGTGCGCCGGCCGTCCACCACCTCGACGGTTCGCAGCACCCGGATCATGCGGCGCGGCTCGCCACTCTCGATCCGGCCCGCCGCGCGGATCGCGCGGCACCAGGGCACCGCGCTGCCGTCGAAGATCGGAAGCTCCTCGGCATCGATCTCGACGAGCGCCTCGTCGATGCGCTCGGCCGAGAGCGCGGCGAGCAGGTGCTCGACGGTGCGGACCAGCGGCCCGTCCGGCGAGCGCAACGCCGTGCACAAAGGCTGGCGCTCGCGCAGGGTCCACACCGCCGGGACGTCGACCGTTCGCCCGCCGTGAAGCCGCCGGCGGAAGACGATGCCGTGCCCGGGCGGGGCCGGGCCGACGCGCACGGTCGCGCGGCGCCCGGTGTGAAGCCCGCGTCCCGCCAGCGTGAACGCGGCCCCGAGGGTCGCCCGACGACCGCCGAAACCGGGACCGGCCGGGGCGTGGCGCGCGTCGAGGGGGATCGAAATCGCCGCGCGTCCCGGCGCGAAAAGGTCGGGCGGTGAGGCCGGAGGCCTTCGATCGGGGGGCAACAGGCGCGGCATTCCGGATCCCGGGCGCCCTCGCAGGCCGAATGCGGTCCTTCACCTAAGCGACGTCGGCGCGAACGGGAAATCACAGTCTCGCGTAGTCCGGCGCGGCCCCATCCACCTCCATCGCCAACGGTCGGCTTGACCGGTGACGACCCGGTCGTCACGATCCCGCAACAAGCTCGACGACGCGATGCTCCGGGTCGGGCCGGTCGCGCGGACTTTCAGACGGTCCGCGGCGCGGCGGTCCCGGCGCATCGCGAAGGGACCGGTTTTCGATGGCACGGCTCTCCACCATTCCGTTCTTCAAGGAGCCGGGCATCGAGCTCGGCCCCTTCGAGACGCGCTGCCACTGGCGCCGCTTCGACGAGAACGAGGTGCTGGTCGACTTCGACGACGTCTCCACCGACGTCTACTTCCTCGCCACCGGCGAGGTGCGCATCCTCAACCGCACGCAGTCCGGCAAGGAGGTGATCCTGGGCGAGATGCGCGGCGGCGCGTTCTTCGGGGAGCTGTCGGCGCTGGACGGCGTCGGCCGCTCGGCCAACGTCACGGCGCTGACCCGCGGCGAGCTCTGCGTCGTCCCGGCCTCGGTGTTCCGGCAGATGGTGTTCGCCTCGGAAGCCATCGCCGACCGGCTGTTCCGCCTGCTGACCAAGCGCGTGCGCGAGCTCAACACCCGCCTGATGGAGCATGCGCTGCTCGACCTGCGCCACCGCCTCTATGCCGAGCTGCTGCGGCTCTCGGTGCCGCGGGCGGGCGGGGGCGACGAGCGGGTGGTGACGCCGCCGCCCTACCACCACGTGCTCGCCGCCCGCATCGGCTGCCGCCGCGAGCAGGTGACCCGCGAGTTCACGGTGATGGCGGCCGAGGGCCTCGTCGACCGCACCCGCGGCGCCCTGGTGATCCGCCGGCCGGACCTGCTGGAGGCCCGGGTCGCCGAGGCCCTGCGCGAGGACGGCTGAGCCCTTGTCCGCGCCGCTGCTGCGACTCGAGAACCTGACCAAGCGGTTCGGGGCCGGAACGGCCGTCGACGCCGTCTCCCTCGACCTGGCGGCGTCCGAGTTCTTCTGCCTGCTCGGGCCTTCGGGGTGCGGGAAGAGCACGCTGCTGCGCCTGATCGCCGGGTTCGAGGCGCCGAGCTCGGGCGCGATCCGCCTCGGCGACCAGGACCTCGCCGCGCTGCCGGCCCATCGCCGGCCGGTGAACATGATGTTCCAGTCCTACGCGCTGTTCCCGCACATGAGCGTCGGCCGGAACGTCGCCTACGGGCTCGATGGCCTCGTCGCCGGCCGCGCGGCGACGGCCGAGCGGGTCGCCGCGCTGCTGCGCCTCGTGCGCCTCGAGGGCTTCGCGGACCGCGCGCCGGCGACGCTCTCGGGCGGCCAGCGCCAGCGCGTGGCGTTGGCCCGGGCGCTCGCCCGCGAGCCGCGGGTGCTGCTCCTCGACGAGCCGATGGCGGCCCTCGACCGCACGCTGCGCGAGGAGACGCAGGCGGAGCTGCGCGCGCTGCAGCGCCGCCTCGCCACCACCTTCGTCGTCGTCACCCACGATCCCGCGGAGGCGATGACCCTGGCCGACCGCATCGGCGTGATGGATCGCGGCCGGCTCGTGCAGGTGGGCCGCCCGGCCGACCTCTACCGCCGGCCGGCCACGCGATTCGTCGCGGGCCTGCTCGGCGACGTGAACCTCATCCCCGGCCGCCTCGGGGCGGAGGAGCCCGGCCCGCATCGCGGCGTCGAGAGCGTGGTGGGACCGCTGCTTGCGCGCGCGCCGGACGCGCCGCTTTCCGCCGGCGCCGACATCGTCCTCGCCGTGCGTCCCGAAGACCTGAGCCTGAGCGGGGAGGGCGTGCCCGGGACGCTGATCGAGGAGACCTTCCTCGGCGACCGCACCCGCCGCGTCGTCCGCCTCGCCGACGGCACCTGCCTGCGCGCGACAACCGCGCCGGGCGAGGGCGCGCCGGCCGTGGGCGAAGCGGTCGCGGTCCGCTTCGCCCCCGATGCCGCGAC
>NZ_JAKSYF010000121.1:0-350 GCF_022829745.1 Methylobacterium sp. E-016 | reverse complement strand
AAAGAACCCGAAGCCCGCGGAGATCGTCGCCAAGTTGCGGCAGGCGGATGTCCTGATCTCACAGTGCCAGAGCGTGGCCGATGCAATCGCCGCGCTGGGCGTGAGCTCAGTGACATACTACCGGTGGCGGCGTGAGTTGGGCGGCCTGAAGTCGGATCAGGTTCGTCGGATGAAGGACCTGGAGACCGAGAACCAGCGGCTTCGAAAGGGTCGCGGCATCGGGGGCGAAGCGGACCGCGACCGCTTCGCCCACGGCCGGCGCGCCCTCGCCCGGCGCGGTTGTCGCGCGCAGGCAGGTGCCGTCGGCGAGGCGGACGACGCGGCGGGTGCGGTCGCCGAGGAAGGTCTCC